>JAJYVR010000207.1 GCA_021791935.1 Acidobacteriota bacterium | reverse complement strand
ATGCCGAGTATGGAAACGTAAACGGCGGCGAAGTCGTGATGGTCACCAAGAGCGGGACCAACCAGTTTCACGGCGACGGTTACGAGTACTTTGAAAACCAGAGCCTGACGGCCAACTCATGGCAAAATAATTTTTTTCATGTGGCAAAAGGCAAATATACCCAAAACCAGTTTGGCGGTGCGGTGGGCGGCCCTATCTTCAGGAACAAGCTGTTCTTCTTCGCCGACTATGCCGGGATGCACTTTAACGTGCCGACCAGTCAAGGCGTAGCGAGCGTTCCTGACGCGAAGATGCGCGCGGGGGACTTCTCGGAATTGTTGACCACCAAGGGGTATGGGATCCAGTTGTATGACAATTCAAACGGGACCGCGAATGCCACACCATACGCCAACGACCAGATCCCCATCAACAATCCGGTGGCCAAGTACCTCTTCGGCAATATAGCGGCCCTGCCGATGCCCAATCAGGCCCCTGTTGCCGGTAGCATCTCGTCGGGCAACTACATTGGGAAAGTCAGCTCCTTCAACGCCAACCAGCAGGGCGATCTGCGCATCGACTACACCATCAGCCCCAAAGATTCGCTGATGGGCAAATACACCGATGGCGATGCCTACGATCAGACCACGCAGGCCGTCCTGCCTGTGTATTTCCCGCTGGGAGACGACTACCCCTTCAAGATGGCCATGGTCAATTGGGTCCACACGTTTTCGCCTTCGCTTGTCAATGAGGCCCGTGGCGGATATTCGCGTATTGTCTGGCACCAGGCGCTTCCGTCGGACCCATCGGGCCTGTTCGGTTTGAACGGCGAGCATGTGGTTGGAATTCCATTCAAGAGCCAACCGATCGTGGGATTCAGTTTCATGGCCATTGGCAATTGTTCCCTCAGCAACGATTGGAGTTGCTATGGCACCAGCACCAACGCCGACAACTTCCTTGCCGACGACAACCTCGACTTTGGGGACGATTTGACCTGGGAGCACGGGAACCACGTCACCAGAGCCGGCGCCCAGTTCCTGCAGTATCGGCAGGACTTCTTCACCCCGGGGAACCTGGGTGGCGCGCTGGGCGCATTTGGATACAGCGGCAACTTCACAGGTGGCCCGAGCGGCACTTATCCATTTGCAGACTTCGCCGTGAATGATGCTAGCGGGGCCCAACTCAGCGGCGTAAGTGCCCCGTTCGCACAACGGCAGTGGCGCCAAGCGTACTACATCCAGGACGACTGGAAGGTGCTTCCGACGCTGACCCTGAATCTGGGCCTGCGCTACGCCTATGACCAGCCTATCTATGAGGTCAACAACCGGATGTCCAGCATCAACCTGAAAGCGGCCGCATTTGCGCCTTTCTCCCAGTATGCGGAGAACATGCCAGCCGGGGTCAACCCGCCATGGTTTGAGCTGGCCGGGCAAAATGGCAACAGCCGTGCACTGTACAACCCGGTTTATAACGAATTGATGCCACGCTTCGGCTTTGCCTGGCAGATGAACCCGCGCGTGGTGCTGCGCGGTGGATACGGAATCACCGACTATCAGGAAGGCACGGGCACGGGCCTGCGCATGACGCAGAACCCGCCTTTTCAGTCCTCTTTCAGCGAGGGGGCGCTGAAGCCCAGCGCAACCTCCGGTGGGACCCCTTTTCAAACGCAAAATGGATTTACCCAGGTGGTGAGTCACGGGAACCAGAATGCAGCCATCGCCCAGGGGTCTCAGTTCGACGTCTGGGACCCGAACTTTCGTCCAGCCATGGTCCAGCAGTTCAACCTGACAACGCAGTACTTGATTAACAATATGACCTCCGTTTCGATCGGTTATGCTGGGGAGACTGGCCAGCGGCTGGCCGTTCCCTTGGGCATCAACCAATACACCAATCTTGTCCCCGCCACCTGCCCAACCCCAGGGCCCAATGGCGGCTGCGCGCATGTCGTAGACCCTTACGACAGCGTGGTGGGCCCGAGCGGCTTCATCATCGATACGGTAGCGGAAGGCATTGAAAACTACAATGCCATGCAAGTGGTTCTCCAGCGCCAGCAAACCAATGGCCTGGAGTATCAACTCAACTACACATGGTCGAGATCAATGACCGATAACGTCGGCTATTTCGGTATCAATGGAAGCGATCAGCCAGACCCATTGCCGCAAAATGCGTACGATCTCATGGGAGACTACGGTCCTTCCGGCACCGATACCCGGCAGAATCTGTCAGGCACCTTGGTGTACCAACTGCCGTTTGGCCGCGGAAAGGAGTTTGGCGCGAATTGGAAACGGCTGACAGACTCGGCGCTGGGCGGATGGGAACTGTCCGGGGACGCCATGCTCTATTCCGGTCTCCCGATCACAATCCAGACGTTCAATACCACAGGCGCGACCAACAGCGCCCAGGAAAATGATGACGGTGTAGAGCGCGCCAACCAGTACCTTCCGATGAGGATACTCAATCGGTCGACATTGAACTGGTTTGGCGTCGACCCCTCGGCGGTGCCTTGCCAGCAGCAGGGCTCCAGAATCAACTCTGTGGGCGCGGCTTGCGCGTATGGCCAGCCTGGGGGGTCTACCCTGGCTGACCAGTTCGGCAACGATCGCGTCGGCACCCAGCGCGCTCCGGGATATCGGCAGATCGACGTGTCGGCGTTCAAGTATTTTCACACTGTAAAAGACCAAACCGTCAAGTTCCGGGTGGACGCATTCAACGCCTTCAACATGGCGAGCTATGGACAGCCCAATCCGTACATAAGCAGCGCGCAATTCGGTCAGATCCACAATACCTTGTCTCCGCCTCGGCAGATCCAGGTATCGGTTGTATATCAGTTCTAGCCGCCTCCGATCGGTATGCCCGTGACGGTTCCCGGATTGCGGGAACCGTCCGGGTTCGACTAAATTCAGCTTGTCGCAAGCAACCATGGCAGCACCGGAAGGGTAGTTTGTGGCAAATATCGGGACGACAAAGATTTGTGGGAGGGGCCGATCTCGCTTTCGCATGACTCACGTTCCAGTCGGTTGCCCCAAAAGGCAACCGGCCTGACGGCCGTCGTCCCGATAGCAAACACAGCGGATCGCCTCCTTGCCCCATGCAGAACAACGCAGCAGCGCTGTAGCCAGATGTCAACACCCTACAAGACTGAGCGGCGCGGCGCGAAGAATCCCTCGTGTCTCTTTTTTGTTCTGCTTCTGACGGGTGGATCCCTGCTGTCGATCCTTACTCCCTGCGCCTGGGCGCAGGCGATTGACATGCGGAATCGCGGGCATGTCTGCAATCCAAACGCATATGGCGCGACGGCCGATGGCCGAACCCAAGACACGCATGCGCTCCAAGCCGCGATCGATGCCTGCGCCACGCAGGGTGGCGGGACAGTGCGTCTCGGCCCTGGCAGATATCTCACCGGTCCCATCGTCCTTCGCAGCCACATTCGGCTGGAGATAGAGCGCGGAGCGACGGTCCTCGGCTCACAAAATGTGGGCGACTATCCCTTCATGCCCGGCGAAAACCGCCGCCAATCGCTCATCACCTCGGATGGCGCGACGGATGTGGAGATTGTGGGCGCGGGAACGATCAATGGACAGGGCCAGCCGTGGTGGGTCGTCGCGCGCGCGGAAGATCGAGCGGGCGCGCAGGAAGCGCCGCGACCCTGGCTGATTGAGTTTCATAACACGCAACACATCCTTGTAGCGGGGGTCGCGCTCCAGAATTCGCCGATGTACACCCTCGTGCTGCGCGCATCGAGAGATGCGACGGTTCGCAACATCACAATCATGAATCCGCCTCACGCGCCGAATACCGACGGCATCGATCCTATCTCCTCGCGCGATGTGAGCATTTCTCATGTCCTCATCGACACGGGCGATGACGACATTGCAATCAAATCCGGTCTGCCGCAGCACGGAGTTTCTAATGCGGCATGCTCCGACGTTGCCATCCGCGACTCCACCTTTCTGCATGGCCACGGACTTTCGATCGGGAGCGAGACCGCGGGCGGCGTGCGCAATGTTGTGGCGGAGAACATACGATTCCGCGGAACGGAGAACGGCATACGGATCAAATCGAACCGTGGTCGCGGCAATACGATTGAGAACATCGTCTACCGCAACATTACGATGACAGATGTTGGAACCGCCATTACGATCAGTGAGTACTATCCGGATAAGAAGATCCCAGCAAGCGACGATGTCCAGGCGGTTGGACCCCATACGCCGCATTTTCGCGATTTTTCGATCGTAGACTTGACCGCCAAGGGAAGCGATCGGGCAGGCATTCTCGTTGGGCTGCCGGAGTCGCCCATCGCGGAAGTGGCCCTTACCCGAGTGGAAATTCATGCGAAAACCGGCCTGACCATTCGCAATGCGAGCGTGCATGCGGACGGCCTCACGGTAGTCACGGAGCAAGGACCGCCGATCCTCGAAGAGCGCGGCGCGCAGTTGTCTGGCCATTAAATCTTTTTGTATCCAACAAGGCGCGAACCACTCCCAAACGGCTCGCCGCGACAATTCCTGATTCAGATTGTTTTCCGAGGATCAAGATGCCAGGCTTGCAATGCGTTGACGCCAAATACAGAATGGCATAGGTTCGAGAAGCGGAGTCAAGATGGGGGTTATCATGACTTTCCACCACAGTTTCCTGCGTCGTCTGATTTTCCCCGCGCTGTCGCCCGTTATGTTCGCCGCGACAGCCGTGTGTCAGATCACCGTCGCCACCCCTGCTCCGGCGCGCGCCACAATCCAGATACACGCCGACCGACCGGCCAGCTATCGGATTCCGCGCACCATCTTCGGTAGTTTTCTTGAGCCGATCAAGAACTCGACATACAACGGGCTGTGGGCGGAAATCCTTGTCAACCCGAGCCTGGAAGAGAACCTGTGGAGCGCCTCGCGCATTGCCGATATGGTCCACGACGAGCCTGCGCTGGCGCGGGCTTCGGAGTTGGGTCTACCGCTGCCTTGGGAGCCGCTGGACGCCGCGCAAGGCAATCGCTATGAACCGCATTGGGGCGACGCCGCAAACTCCTGGCGCTCTCTGGAGGTCATCGGCCTTCCCGAGGAGCCGACCGGCATCAAGCAGAAGGTGTATCTACCGGTCCATCGCACGCTTCGCTACACGGGAAGCCTCTACGCCAAACATCTCAGTGGCCCGACCCTGCTGATTGTTTCGCTGCGTCCAAGAAATTCAATGAATGTCCTTGCCTCGGCAAAGATTGACGCAGCGGCGGGCGCCTGGAGTAAGTACTCCTTTACGCTTGCCCTTCCTATAGGGAGTCTGCCCAAACTCGCCCCGGCCGATTTTGTCGTACAGGTGGAGGGCGACGAGCGGGTGGATCTCGACCAGCTTTCCCTGCTCCCCGCCGATGCAATCGATGGCCTCGATCCCGATGTGGTGGCGATGGCCAGGGCGTTGAAGACGCCGCTCGTCCGGTTTGGCGGCAACTTCACTTCCGGGTATCACTGGCGCGACGGCGTGGGTCCGGAAGACAAGCGCCTCAGTATGTTGAACGTCTCCTGGGGCATTCCTGAATACAACACCTTCGGCACGGATGAATTCCTCCGCTTCTGCCGGTTGATCGGCGCAAAGCCGCAGATTGCGCTGAATCTGGGCAGTGGCGCTCCGCAGGAGGCCGCCGACTGGGTCCAGTACGTGGAGGATCATTTCGATAACGGCAAAGGTGGTCTCACCTGGGAATTGGGGAACGAGCTCTGGGGAAAATGGAGCATAGGCTGGACTACCCTTGCCCAATTGCCTGGCAGGACGCTCGCCTTCAGCGAAGCCGTTCGGAAGGTCGACCCCAGCGCGCGCCTGATCGCCATTGGCGCCGATGCGGACCGATATCGACCGTGGAACGCGGCGCAGTTGGCCAATCCGGCGGGCACATTCAACGATCTTTCCACACATTTCGTAGTGACGACCAACCAGGTGGAATTGCCCAGTCCGTCGGATTTTGTGCCGACACAGGATTCGGTTCAAGCGGCGTATCCGACGCCGGACTTTCTGGCGGCCGCAAGCTTTGCCCTGCCGGTTGGTCTGGGTCGGAACCTGCGCGCCATGCAGGCGCAGATCGATCAGTATCCCGCCTTCGCCCAAAAAACGCACATTGCCCTTACCGAGTGGCTGTTTGTCAGCCCGGACAATACCTCTCCCGGCGCCGACAACATGGGAGGTGC
>JAJYVR010000206.1 GCA_021791935.1 Acidobacteriota bacterium | reverse complement strand
GCGACGCCCTCAAAACCATCACCCCCGACAACGCCGCCGCATGGTTCCGACACTGCGGCTACGGCATACAGCAACCATAGTTCTGCTCTAGCCCTTGGGCCCGTCAGCTTCTTCCAAACGTGCGTGCCCGCCCCGTTCCCGTGGAAGAAGGAGTTCTGGGCTGCCAGTTTTTCGGATAGACCACGACAGAGCGCCGCATGCCTTCTCCGCTGCTCTCGCTGCGCAGGTCTTCATAGTTTTTCAGGGCCAGATGCAGCATCCGCCGCTCACGGGAATTCATGGGCGCAAACTGATAGGGTTCGCCGGTACGGTGCACCTGCTCGGCGGCAGTGTCGGCGGCAAGCTTCAACTCCTGCGCGCGCAATGCTTTGTAGCCTCGGGCGTCGAAACTGACCAGGTCGTGTTCCGAAGGCTCCAGCCGCAGCGTTTTCGCCGCAATGTGCTCCAAAGAGCGCAACAACTCCGCGTTGTGCTCCAGCACCAGGTCCACGTCCGGACCGGCGATCTCGACGTAAATCTCGCGAGACTCAAACTTGTGCGGATCGGCTGCGCCCGCGCCTGCGATGATCCTGTACTTCAGGCGCAAACCGCCTTTGCCGACCACCAGCTTGAGAAATGCATCGATCGTTTCTACGGCAGATTGGTAGTTTTCAATGGGCATTGGCATTCCATATTCTTTGGTTCATTCGGTTGTCAACGACGGGCAATAGCCGCCGGTCGTCCACCCTTCTTTTTCATTGCACGCTTAGCTTGAATCTCCCGCAACTCTCTTCCCAGCTTGGTGCGATTGATCGCCATTTGCTGTCCGATACCGATCAGGTTGCTGCCGGACCAGTACAACGCCAGACCCGATGCATAATGCCAGCAGATAAATCCGCTGAACAGCGGCATGGTAAACGCCATCATCTTCTGCTGGGCGGCATCGACGCCAGGCGACGGCGTGAACATCTGGAAGAAGAACTGCGACACCACCATAAGGATGGGAAGAATGTGATACGGGTCCGGCGCCGACAGGTCGTGCAGCCAAAACCAGTGCGCATGCCGCAGTTCAATCGCGTTTTCCAGCATCGCGTAGAAGGCAAATATCAAGGGAAACTGGACCAGCATTGGAAGGCAGCCGCCAAACATGTTGACGCCTTCCTTCTTGTACAGTTCCTGCATCTCCCGGTTCATCTCCTGCTTGCGCGGATCGTCGAATTTGTACTTCTTGTATTTCTCCTTGATAAAGTTCATCTGCGGCTGGATGCGCTGCATTTTGATCGACGACTTCATCATGGTGAAGCGGGTCGGGAACATGGCCAGCGTCAGAAACACGGTAAGGATCAGGATCGCCCAGCCCCAGTTATGCACCACATGGTCGTAGACCCAGCGCAGCAGGTAGAACAACGGCTTGGCGATAAAGGACCACATGCCGTAGTGCACAATCGGCACCAGGTTCGGCCCATTGGGTTTGCCATCCGGTCCCATGGCGCGGATCGACGACAACACGCCCAACGACTTGGGTCCGGCAAAAATTCGCACTGTGGTGGGGCCATTGACCGCACCCACGGCCGCACCTAAGACCGGTTCAGGCTCGGTCTCGCTGGTCTTCGGTTCGTCCGGATTTTTTGGAATGTCGAGGTTGTGGCGCAGCGAAACAAAGGTGCTGTTGGCCGGCGTTTCCGGCAGAAACATTGCGGCAAAATACAGGTCGCTGACGCCGCCCCATTCGAGCGAGCCGGACTGCGTTTCGCCATCGTTCACTTTTTTCGGCGCAATGCTATCCACCTTGCCGCCGCTGGACCGATCAATCTTCTGATACGTAGAGTAGTCGCGCGCATCGCGCTGATCGCCGAATCCGGCCGGCCACGCAACCAGCGCCTCGACCGGCGCGCCATTCTGCGTTACGCTCACATCGGCGGTAACGACATAGCTGTCGTCGAAATGGAATGTCTTGCGAACCACCAGTCCGCCCGCCGAATAGTCGAATGTCAACTGGTTCGGCGCGACCAGGCTACCGGTTGCCGAGGGCACGTACAGCGCCTCCGCCAGTTGCTGCCGCAATCCTGCGTCATAGGTATAGATCGCCAGCGGATAGCCGAATTTTTCCGCCGCTGCAGGATGCACCAGGTCGAGCGGTTTGCCATCGTAGTTGGTGTACTTCTTCAAAACCCACGAAGTCACCTCGCCGCCACGATTGCTGAACGTGATCCGGTACAGCTCGTTCTCCACGACCGTGGTGCTTAGGCTGGCGGCAGCGACCTTCGGCGTTGCGGCGGCGGATGTTCCCGCAGCGGTCGCATTGGCCGTCGCATTCGGGCTGGCAGTTCCAGCCGCGCCCGCATTGTTCTGCTGGCTTGTATTCGTTCTTGCGGTAGTGGACTGGGCCGGAGAAGGGGTCGCCGGGTGCTTCGGACGGAAAAATTGCATGCCCAGCAGAATTGCCGCAAACACGACGGTAAAGACGAGCAGGGAACTGGTGTCTTGCTTCCCGCCTTGCTGGTTAGGATTCTTATATTCGGCCAAGGGACTTCCTGTTGCTTTCGATTTCCGCAGTGCAAACTCAGCACAAACCCTTCCACAACCAGGCCATGCCCGAAGTGAAGCTTGGATTTTTCTGCTGACTCGATCGTTCCGCGCCCATTCCGGGGCTCGACGTGCGGGGACGGTTCGCGCAGATTGCGGGTATACCTATCCTACCCGTTTTTATCTCTCACTTGCAGGCCTTGCGAACCGGCCGCGGGAACTCCGCGCCGAGAGGCCGCAGACACCGCCGCGGGGCGGCTTACGGCACCGGATCGAACCCGCCGGCGCGACCCCTTCGGCTCCACGGATGACATCGCGCAACCCTCGCCAACGCCATCGCAGACCCGCGCATCCAGCCATAGCGCGCCACCGCGATTGCGGCATACTCCGAACAGGTTGGCTGAAAACGGCAGCCACTCGGCATCGGCAGCAGCGAGCCGCCCAGCGCATGAAGACCCGGCGAAATCCATCGTTGATAGAAGCGGGCCAGCCGCTCGACGCGGGCGGCGCGACGCTGCTGCTCAGTGGACATGGGAGGGGTCTGCATCGCGGTCTTTCTTTAACGCCAGTTGCACCGCGCGAAACGCTCGCGCCACCTCGCGCTCAATCTGGGAGAATTCCGCTTCCAACACTGTGCGCCGAGGATGTAGAACCACGTCCACGCTGGCGGTCAGTTCTGTCTGCGCCTGGCGAACGGCCTGCCGCATGCGCCGCTTGATCCGGTTGCGTTCGACCGCGTTTCCCAGCACCTTGCCAGCCGTAAGGCCGACCCGCGATCCAGGTTGCGTTTCAGGTAGCGGCGGTTCCGTTCCGTTCGATACGCTGGCGACTCCGACTGCATCCTGCGCCCTGCGCGCGGCGAAAAAATACGTCATCAGCGGCAGCGATTGCCGTTTGCCCTCGCGATAGACGCGCTGATAGTCCGCATGTTTCCGCAGCTTGGCCTCCCGCGCTGGAGCGACGGCGGGCTTGCGAGAACGGGCTGGGGATTCGGCTGGCATCGCTCACCGTTGATCCTATTGTCGCGCAATCAGGCTCAAGAACCGGCGGCAATATGCGCAGTACCCCTGATGGGGCTGCGGTATCGAACGGCAAATCCCAGGAAAATATGAGGTTTCGGCGGTGGAAACCAGGCGAACGCAGCGACCATGGTTAGTCGCGGTAGCTGGGGCTGACGGACACACGCTTGCGGCCCTTGGCGCGGCGGCGCGACAGCACGGCCTGCCCCGCTTTGGTCTTCATGCGGGCCCTGAAGCCATGCGTCTTGGAGCGGTGGCGGCGATTCGGTTGAAATGTGCGCTTCGGCATCGGAGTGCGCTCCTAAACAGAAAATCGTATATAGACAGCAATCACTAAGTATACCGGAGAATAGGACCTCGCAAAAGACTCCTGGGCCACAATCCGGAAAATCGAGACCTGCATCACGCGCCGTCGGCGGTCCCGGCAGGACCTGGTTCCTCATCCTTCAGGAAGGCCTCGCCCTTGATGAGCCACGCTACGCCAAAGGCGATCAGCGCGGTCGACTCGAAGCAGAAGGTTGTATGAAAATTCGCGACCCAATCCTCAACCCAGGACATGTGTAGGACCGCAAGCAGCTTCAGCAGGGCAATCAAGGCCATGGAGGCCAGGATTGCATGGCCGCAGACCGTGTAGACACGGTTTCTTTCCAGCTTTTTCCGGGTCATTGTCCCGTTTTGTGCGGTCATCTTGAACAGCACCAGGCAGAAGTAGGCCAGGGTCGAAAAGAGAAGTGTGGCAAAGATGTAGTGTGCGACGGCAATATGCTGCTGGCGCGGTGTCGCGCCGCAATTCGGTTCGGTAGGAAAGAAGGCGACGCCAAGGGCGCAGAACGCCGAAAAGATTCCCGCAATTTCATCCTTACGATCGTAACCCCGGCAGCACAACTGGAACATGGAGATGGCGCAGAGGCTGCCGACCAAAAGGTTCCGCATCCCGGTATAGTAGTAGCTGCTGATCGAGGGTTCGATGATGTGGCCCCGCAGTACCCACCATGGAATGGCGAGCGCGAACGGCAGTCCAAGCGCAACCACCCCGACCGCTTTTCTCATGGCAAGATAGGATAGAACGACTGGATCTTTCGCTTTCATTGCGACAAGCATCGGACGCCCCTTGGTCGGCCTTGGGTACCGGGCCGGGCCGGTACCCCCAGCTTAGAAGAATCGTCCAGAATTGCAATCCCCGTCGCCCGGCGGACGATCTCCTGAGCGCCTGGACTGGCGCTCAATCCAGGAATGCTCCCGGAGATTTGCACCAGGGACCAAGGCCTCCCCACATCTTCGCGCGCGCATGTTCTCCCGCGATGCATTTGCCCCGTTTCCACCGTGATAATCTCAAGAGGGATGCGCCCGTAGCTCAGCTGGATAGAGTGAACGCCTCCGAAGCGTTAGGTCACAAGTTCGAATCTTGTCGGGCGCACCATGACTTTCCACATCCAAATCTGACATTTTTGTCGATCAACGAGCTCAAGCGACTCAGGTCCTTGTTGCTACTGCCTTCTCGGCCAAGTGTCCTGTTTTGGCCCTCTTCCGTTTCGATCCAGGCGCTAATTCCTGAAAGCGCTTTCATCAAAATTTAGATTGGACGGTAATTTTCCTAAGAGCTAAGATTCAGTTAACGTGGACAACAATCGCCCAACTTGGTATGAGTTTTTCGCCGGAGGCGGCATGGCCCGCCTCGGTTTGGGTGAGGCTTGGCGTTGCACCTTCGCCAACGAGTGGTCCGAAAAAAAGGCAGCCACATACCTTAGAAGATTCGGTGCCGACGAACTGCACATCCGCGATGTCGCCGAATTGGAACCGAGCGAACTGCCCGGTATACCGACACTGGTATGGGCTTCCTTCCCCTGTCAAGACTTATCGCTTGCCGGAAACGGAGCCGGATTATCGGGCGACCGAAGCGGCACATTTAAACCGTTCTGGAAACTGATGCTCGAAATTATCCGTCAAGGCCGCCAGCCAAGAATTATCGTTTTAGAAAATGTGGTGGGGACGCTGACTTCGCACAACGGCAAGGATTTCGCCGCTATTGTAGATGCCTTGCAATCCTCTGGATACCGCGTCGGCGCCCTCGTAATGGACGCCGTGAAGTTCCTGCCGCAGTCGCGCCCGAGACTCTTCATTGTGGCAGTACAAGCAGGGCCGCGCCTGCCATCCTGCCTTATTCTGACCAAAGCGTCAGGACCGTGGCACACAAAATCCTTGCGCACTGCAGTGGAGAAGTTTCCTGTCGAAATGCGTAAAGCTTGGGTGTGGTGGAACGTTCCCACTCCATCTCATCCGACAGTCACATTCAGCGACGTGATCGAGGATGAGCCAGTTGGGGTGACCTGGCACACGAAAGCCGAGACGGAGCACATTCTTAGCTTGATGTCCCCGCTTCACCGAAAAAAAATCCAAAAAGCCCAGCTCCTCAAACGGCGGATCGTCGGAACGGTATACCGACGGACAAGACCGGATGAAAACGGGACCAGAACTCAAAGGGCGGAAATCAGATTCGACCAGATTGCTGGATGTTTGAGGACGCCTGTCGGTGGCTCCAGTCGTCAGACCATCGTTGTCGTCGAAGGTTCTCGAATCAGATCGAGACTGTTGTCCCCACGAGAAGCGGCTCGCCTGATGGGGGTACCGGAG
>JAJYVR010000205.1 GCA_021791935.1 Acidobacteriota bacterium | reverse complement strand
GCGATCAAAGCAGCGGGCATCGAGACGCAGATGGCGAAAGTGACGATGATGGCTTCCACCTACACCAAGCTGGAAGGCTCGGCGGCAGCGCAGATGATTCGCCTGTTGGAAGCGTTGGAAGATCAGGATGACGTACAGAATGTGTATTCCAACTTCGACATCGACGCCAAGCAGATGGAAGAAGTTGCGGGCTGAGGCAGGGACCTCCTGCATGAAGCGATAAAAAACCGGATCGATTCCCAGAATTTTCGACTGGGGCAATGGTTGCGGTATGTTGGAGTGCTCTTGAAGAAGCGGATGGTTTTGCTGGTCGCGTTTTTGCTTGGTTTGGTGTCGGTTTCCTTTTCCCAGACAAGTTCCTCGTCCATCTCGGCGGATGCGAATCGCACTCCGTCTACCCAGACAATTGCCAATGGCGATTTCGTTCACGCGGCGATGCAGCGTGACCCGTGGGACCGCGGCGTTTTCATCGATGGAGGCTTCGGCACATCGGGAGAAACCAGCGATCATTTTCTGAATGCGGGTGTGCGTATTGGCAAAGTCCTCACCGACCCGGCCGGGCCGGGGATCCTTCGCGGGCAATTCGAATATGCGGTTGAGTTGATTCCATACTGGCAGGCGTTCACGCCGAAGCAGACGTACATGCTTACTACTGTCAATCCGCCGCGGCGGGTGACAACCGGCGGCACCTATACCGGACTGAGCCTGACGCCCGTCATTTTTCGCTGGAACCTGGTTCGCTGGAAGCGGGTGATGCCGTGGATGCAAGGCGGAGGCGGCCTGATCTGGACGAACCATAAATTTCCGCCGAATGGTCCGCGCGGCACCTGCGTGTGGAACTTTGAGCCGCAGATTGGCGTTGGCGCTCATTACTTTGTGAAGCCGAACCAGGCGATTACCTTTGTGGCGAATGCCGTTCATATTTCCAACGCCAGCCTGGGAGACGCCAATCCCGGCATCAATGCAACTGTGCAATTCCAGATCGGCTACACATGGTGGAAGTGACCAACGCCTCCCGATGAACACCAAAGAATCCATAGTCGAGTGTGTTCCGAATTTTTCTGAAGGGACCGATGTCGCCGCCGTGCGTGAGATTGTCCACGCCATGCAGGTAGACGGAGTTTCCTTGCTGGACTACTCGCTCGACCCGGATCACAACCGTTCGGTCGTCACTCTTGCGGGCGCGCCCGCGCCGGTAATGGAGTCGGTCCTGCGTGGGGTCGGCAAGGCCGTCCAATCCATCGACATGACGGCGCAGCATGGCGTCCATCCCCGCATTGGGGCTGCCGACGTGGTCCCCCTGGTGCCGATCCGCAATATTTCTTTGCCGGAGTGTGCCGCGCTGGCGCATCAGTTGGGGCAGGAAATATGGAAGCGCCATCATGTGCCGGTGTACTTTTATGAAGCCGCTGCGCTGCGCCCGGATCGGCGATTGCTGGAAGACATTCGCAACGGCCAGTTTGAAGGTCTGCGCAAAAAGGTCCAGCAGGATGCCGCCAGCCGGCCTGACGTAGGCGGACCGTCGCTGCATCCAACGGCAGGGGCCGTTGCAGTAGGCGCACGGCAACTTTTAATTGCCTGCAACGTATACCTGAATACCGGCAACGTGGGCATTGCTCGCACCATTGCTCGTGAGATACGCGCATCGAGCGGCGGACTTGCCGGACTGAAGGCCATGGGCGTTCTGGTCCGCGGCCGGGCCCAGGTGTCGATGAATATTACGGATTTTCACGCCACCCCGGTCAGCAAAGTCTATCAAGCCGTGAAGGACGCTGCTGCGCAACTGGGCGCCCAGCCGGATCGTGTCGAACTGATTGGACTGGTGCCGGAGGCCGCGGTCGAACCGGGCAGCGAATGGGTGGAACTGGCGACCAACTTTTCTGTCGCGTGGACCCTGGAGAGTAGACTTGAAGCACCGCTGATCTGGCCCTAGGCGGCCCTGAATCCATGCATGCCGCGTGTGACTTCAGATGCAATCGCGCGTCGAAGATAAGAGCGCCGGAGAAACGTCATGCGGCGCCGAGACGCCGCCACAAAATTGTGAGGAGATGTATATGAATCGCTGGAAAAAAGTTTTGAGTTTCAGTGTCGTTGCAGCCGCACTGGCGACGCTTACGCTGTCGGCCTCGGCATCGCAGTTGGCGACTGAGTCCCAGGCTGCCGTGCCGAAAGACGTGCAGCAGCTCATTGTCGTCGATTATCAGGCAATGGAGAATTCCGACATCGCCATGAAACTGCGCGCCAAGGTCCTGCCGCCTGAGCTGAAACGGCTGCAGGACGCGCTGCAGCAGTCGGGCATGAATGTGAGCCAGAGCGTGGTCCAACTGGCGTTTGCCTCCTACCGTGTGCCGGGAGACGCTTCCTCGCGGATCGTCGGTATCGCCTCGGGCCAGTTTCCGGTGCAGGAGTTTGCGGACAATTTCAAGAAACATCACGTCAAGGGGACGCAGGTGCGGAACGAGACGATCTATCCCATGGGCAACACTGGGTTGAGCGTCGTATTTCTGGACCAGACCACCATGATCTTCGGTTCCCTGGAAGCGATTAAGGATTCGCTGGATGCGCGTGACGGGATCAAGCCCAGCTTCCTGACGAATGCGGCGATGCAGAACCTGATCCCGCCGCTGCAGGATGAAGCCGTATGGAGCATTCTCGATCAAAAAGGCACTCAGGAAATGATGAAATCTGTGCTGGGCCAGGCCGCGCAGGTGGCCGATTTCAGCACGGTAAAAAACAGTCTGGTCGGATCGCGCTACACCATGGACTTCAGTCAAGGCGTTAGGTTTTCTCTGGATGTTGTTACGCCGGATACAGTTACGGCTGCTACCATGTCGTCTTTGATGGGCGCGGCAGCCTTGATGGAAAAGATGAACGCCACTCCGACCGAGACACAGGCGATCGACGCGACGAACATCACGTCGAGCGGAAACGTGCTGCAGGTGCGTTTTGTGACCTCCGACGATCAATTCGCGTCGCTCTTGAATTCGCAGCTGTTTCAGTCTGTGGTCCACTAGGGCAGTCTGGTTACTGGAGCGGCGGCAATGCATCAAGGCATTGCCCACCCGGCAACCACTCCTCATGCGCGCCCATCTGCATGGTCGAACGGCGCTCGTGGCCGAGTTCGCCGATTTGAGGGACTTCCGCTTTCAGCCAGCCCACGGGATCTTCTTCATCGATAAGTAATTCGGGACACTGGAGGGATGGATGGTGCGCCTGAGTGCCCTCAGTTTGAACTCACTCGCAGAGATTTTGCGTCAGGTGAATCCGCTAAACAAGGAATGCCGCTCTATTCTGAACGACTTCGGCAGTGGTGAACGACGGTACCCGCCTTGCGGTAGTGTTGACAGCGGCGGCGGCAATGGAATACAAGTTAAGGGTTGTTAGGTGAGGGAGTTCACCTTTAACCGCTGTCCAATCCAATAGGCCGGACAGATGATGACTCCTGACAGGGTATCCTGTCGCGGAGCCATGTCCCGGCACGATCTCTGAACAAAGACCATTAGGAGTTTGGATCCATGACATGCACATGGGTTCTCTCGAATTTTTACGCCGGTATGGTGCTTGGCGCAATCGCGCGTGTCATCCCTCGCGCGCAGAGCATGATCGAAGATCCCGTCTATCGGAACGGGGCCCACGATATCGCCGCTATCTACGACCGCTGGCAGACGTCGGTGAAGGCATAGCAAACCGCCGTGGGTGTTGGAGTCCGCCGCAAACCGCTCAACTGGGCAGATGACTCCTCGAAGCTGCAAATACTTGGAGGAGTCATGCCCGAACCTGTACCCGATCTCACCATGAACCGGCATCCCGGGGAGCTGAACGATCCCCAGCAGAGACATCTCAGAGTCACTTGCCAATATATCGACAAGCTTCTGAGCGACGTGGAACAGGTTCTTCATGCGGCGACATCTCCATCTCCGTTCCCCCGCTACGTCGTGGACGTCACACCGGCGCAGACCCGCGCGATTGAGGACCACATCCGCCGCCTGCGTTCGCAACTGCTGCGTACGCTCGCGTGGCAGCACATGGAGCCGAGCCCACCAGAAATTCCAGCGACACGCGCGGTGATGACGGACCTGGCCTTTGTCGATATCGCGATCGAAGAACTGAAACCCAGCTACATGCGTGGCTATGGCGCTGTCCCGGAGGACGCGGTAAGCGAACTCAATGGAGTGGTCCACGAACTTCGCTCCCTGGTCGCAGGCATGGAACGCTATGTCCGCCAGGAGTTGGGCGCCAACCTGGAGGCGCGTCTCCGGAAACTGGAGGAAACCGGGTGCGATGTGGATCTGTTGCGCCTCACGGAGCAGATCGTCACCCGTCAAGGCCTGGTGGAATTTCGATCGCGCATCGATTCGCTTGCGTCGAGGCTGGAGGACAACGATTTGGAAGTGGCCCTGTTCGGTCGAGTCAGCAGCGGCAAATCTTCTCTGCTGAATGCGCTGCTCGGCACGGATGTTCTTCCCGTCGGCATCAACCCCATTACGGCGGTGCCCACCAAATTGCGCTACGGGACATCCTTGCGAGCGACGGCGACCTATGGCGACGGAAGAAGTGAGATCGTCAAGGTCGAGGACCTGCCGGGCCTGGTCACGGAACAAGAGAACCCCGGCAACCTGAGAAATGTCGTGCGAGTGGCGGTTGAGGTTCCTTCGCCACGCCTCCGGCACGGCATCGTGCTGGTGGATACGCCGGGACTCGGCTCCCTGGCAAGACGCGGAGGAGCGGAAACTCTGGCCTATCTGCCTACATGCGACCTTGCGCTGCTCTTGATCGATGCGGGAGCCACGTTGAACGACGAGGACATCGGAACGCTGCGCCTGCTGTATGAGGCGGGAATCCCCGCCATCGTTCTGCTCAGCAAGGCAGATCTGCTTGCACAAGGAGATCTGCGCCAGGTTGTCGGCTACATTCAGAAACAGTTGCAACACGAGTTGGGCCTGGAAATGAACGTTCATCCTGTCAGCTCGCTTTCGAGCCGTTCCATCCTGCTCGACGATTTCTTTGAGCGAGAGTTGCTTCCCCGATTCGACCAGGCACGAAGTCTCCGGAACGGCTCCGTGGCAAGAAAGATCGGAACCTTGCGCGACTCGGTGATTGCGGCGCTGGAGACGAACCTCGACCGCAAAAAACGCGGAGGGCACAATCTTCCAACCGATGCGCAGGGTCTGGAGGAGAGATTGCGCCAAGTGACCGGCGAGGTTGGAGAGCAGCGCACGACTCTCAACTATGCCTTTCTGAAACTCGGGGAGACACCCGAGGCGATACTCGACAAAACTGCCGACACCGCGCTGCGATGGATGCGAGCTCATTCCAAGGCCCGCGTCACTTCCTTCCAACTCTCGGAATGGATCCACGATGCCGTTCGGCAAGACGTGGAGCGACTGATTGAGAGCACTCACAGTGTGAGCCAGCGTGCCATCGACACATTGCAAAACGTGGCGCAGCAAATGGGGCGGAACGACGTGCCTGCTCCGGAGGAGTTGGCGAGTCTCTTGCGCGATATGCCACGCTTCGAGTTGGCAGCGCTGCCGGAAGAGATCAACACGGGCCATTCAATGTTTATGGGAGATGGAGTGGTCCGCTCCAAGATAAGGAGGCGCCTGCGGCAAAGTGTTGGCGAGTTGCTGAAACAGGAACTTCATCGTTACGGACACGCGCTGTGTCAGTGGAACCGGCAGTGCGCCAGCAAGATGGAGTTCCTGATAGGTTCCTACGCCGATGCCTATCGTGTCCAGTTGCACAGGATTTCGGGGATTTCGAAGGACGCGATCGACGCGCCGCAACTGGAAGACGACCTGGCTCGCCTGAAGAACTGGGGAGTGGATAAGATTTCAAATGAAATGCGAACACAGGGATAGGGAGGCACGAGTTTGTCGAAATATATGTATGTTGCGGTGGGTGGGGCGCCAGATGCGTATTCCGGTCGATGTGGGCCGGTGATTCCATTGGATGTGGGCCACTGATTCCGTTGTGATGTGGGCCGCAATTTTTGTTTCACCGTAATCGCGGCCCGCATCGAATGGAACGATGGCCCAGAAGCAGCGTAATCGTGGCCCAGATGGAACGTAACGGTGAAGTGGGCCAGGGCCGGAGCGGGCGTCGTGGGCAATCCCAGGCAGATGTTTTCCTGAAATCAAAGGAGAACATTTTGCCGGAGAAGAGATT
>JAJYVR010000204.1 GCA_021791935.1 Acidobacteriota bacterium | reverse complement strand
GATTTGGCGCTTGCGCTGCAAGACAATCTGCGGCGGCTGACCGCATTTATGAATTCGACGGACAGCGCCAACGGAGTGGCGACAGAATTCACCGCGAAGATCCGGGCGTTGCAGCGGACAGTTCCGGCGTCGGCCATTCCTGTGGGACCGGCGGCAGGAAAGACGTCCGCGAAAAATCCCGCGACCGCGTTGCAAGTCCAGTTGCCCACGTTCGCCATTACGCGGAACGAAGGGCTGGTCGGCCAGATGGGCGAGCTGGTCCATCTGGTCGGCGGGCTGCGCGCATTGGACCAACTGGAGGACGCGACGACGCGCTTGCAGGCGTCCACGCAGCGTCTGCGCGCGCCATTGCTGGCGGCACTGCGCCTCACCCTGCAGCAGGGCCAGGTGGAACTCGAAAGTGTTGGCCAAGCGGGCGGCGGTACTGTCCATAGTGGACAGAGGAGCAACGGCGGCGCAAACGCTTCCGCAAATCCAGGGGCCAACCAAGCCGTGGCGTCCGGCACAACCGCCGCGCCGAGCGCGCCCGCTTCCGCAAGCCAGTCGACTCCGGCCCAGTCACTTCCGGCACAGGAAACGCCGCAGCAGGAACAACACGCGACGGCCCAACTGGTCGAGCACTTCAAGCAGGTCTCCGACGCAACCATACCGCTGAGCCAGCAATTGATTTTGATGGACCAGAGCCAGGCGAACCTGAAGCAGTTGCAGGATTCCGTCGACCACGAATACGACAGGATTTTGCGCTCTCTGCTGCTGCGGGTGGTCACGCTGCTGATCGCGCTCGGGCTGATCTGGCTGTTTTCCGAGCTATGGCGGCGCGCCACCTTCCGCTATGTCCGCGATGCGCGACGCAGGCGGCAATTTCTGGTGCTGCGCCGGGTCATTACCGGCTTCTGCATGTTCGTTGTGGTGCTGCTGGGCTTTATCAGCGACTTCAGTTCGCTGGCCACCTATGCCGGCCTGATCACCGCCGGGATCGCGGTGGCGTTGCAGACGGTCATCTTGTCCGTGGCCGCGTATTTCTTCCTGGTTGGCCGCTATGGCGTCCGCGTCGGCGATCGAGTGACGGTGGTGTTCAACGGCGCCAACAGCGTCACCGGCGACGTGGTGGACATTGGCCTGGTGCGTTTTTACCTGATGGAGTTGGCTGGAAGCGGCATTGACCTGAAGCCGACTGGCCGCATCGTTGTGTTCCCCAATTCGGTCCTGTTTCAGACCAGTCCGCTGTACAAACAATTTCCGGGCACGGAATATATGTGGCGTGAGATCGGGCTTCCCATGCGCGCCGACAGCGATGTGGCCTTGGCGGAAAAAGAACTGCTGGCCGCCGCCAATACGCTGTATACGGAGTACCGGCCGGTTCTGGAGCGACAGCATGAGGGGCTCGAACAGAGGTTGGGCATGCATATGGATGTGCCCAGGCCATATACCCGCGTGCGTTTGGTCTCCTCCGGCTTGGAAGTGGTGGTGAATTACCCGGTCCCGCTGCGACAGAGCGCGGCAGAGGATGACGGGATGATCATGGCGGTGATGGAACTTCTGCGCAAAAATCCGTCGATCCGCCTCGCCGACGGCGCCTCGCCGGAGCTGCGTTCGCCCATCAAGGTATAAGCCGTCGTGGGGGGCCGAATCGCCGGACAACGAATTCGAGGGTCGCTACAGGCTTCCAGACTGGCGCAGCATTCCGCCGTCGATGAAGAAGGTGCTGCCGGTGCAATATCCGGCGGCATCGGACGCCAGAAAAATGGCCAGGTCCGCCACCTCTTCCGGTTTGCCCCAGCGCCCCAGCGGAATTTCCGCCATCAACGCGGCTTCAATCTTCTTGCTCGCTTCCACATCCGCGTCGATGGGCGTATAGATAGCGCCGGGGGCGATATTGTTTACTGTGATTTTATGGGGCGCCAACTCGACGGCGATGGTTCGCATCAACATGCGGAGGCCTCCCTTGGCTGCGCAATAAGGAGCGTTGGTCGGCATTGGCAGGTCCTCATGAACCGAAGAAATGTTGATGATGCGTCCGCCGTCTGCTTGCTGGATCATCGCTTTTGCCGCCGCCTGCGCACACAGAAACGGCCCCGTCAAATCCACCGCAATCACTTTCTGCCACAACTCGAAGGGATATTCCGTGAACGGATATTTCGACTCCATGCCTGCGTTGTTCACGAAAATATCGAGCCGTCCCATGGCCTTGACGGTCTGCTGCACCAGCGAGTTCACCTGATCGGGATCGGAAACGTCGGCCGCAACCGCCATGGCTTGGCTTCCTTTGCTGCGAATGCTGGCGACGACAGCGTCGGCAGGGTCAGGGGCCCCGACATAGTCGATGACGACTGCGGCCCCTGCCGCAGCCATTCCAGTGGCGATGGCTTTGCCGATGCCTGTGGCCGAGCCAGTGACGATGGCGACCTTGCCTTGCAGTTCCATTGTGTTGTTCCCCCCTGAAAAAACAAAATCCAAATACCTGTTAGATGAGAAATTTCTCGGAAACTTGTTTTTTTTCGGCTGGCGGCACGGATGGGTTCCGATTCGAGCAACTTGCGCGGTCGACAAGTTTGGACGAACGTATGACCTAAGTAACATTTTTGTGCGGGATAGAAGCGTTTTACCCGCGCAGGACGCGCCAATCCTGGGGTTGACGATTCAGGCATTAACGGCGCGAACAGCTGATTACCTAAGTGCTGAAGCGGAATCTATTTTACTTGTAAGGATCGGGATATGATGCAGCCAGCACGCGGAGAGGGCTTTCTCCGCCAGCGCCTTTTGGTCGAGGAATTCCTCGCATGGCCGACGTAGGGTTGGCAAAACCATAGAAATGGCAGTAGTTGCGATCGATGCATGAAGCCTGCGCGTCTAGCTGTAGAAAGGGAAACTGGAGATGAAGAGGGACCAGGTGGTGATGATTACCGGCGCTTCCGCGGGCCTGGGCCGGGCCATCGCACATGGGTTTGCAAGACAGGGAGCAAAAATCGGGCTGATCGCTCGCAATCGAGAAGCGCTGGAAGCCTGCGGCGAAGAGGTCGAGCAAATGGGCGGCGCAGCGCTGGTGCTGCCTCTGGATGTGAGTGACGCCGCGCCCATCGAACTCGCCGCCAGCCGGCTGGAGGAGGCCTTTGGGCCCATCGATGTGTGGGTGAACAATGCCATGACTTCCGTGTTTTCGCCGGTGAAGCAGATGACCGCGGAGGAATTCAAGCGGGTCACGGAAGTCGCTTATTTAGGATATGTTTACGGCACGCAGGCGGCCCTGCGACGGATGTTGCCGCGAGACCGCGGGACCATCGTTCAGGTGGGCTCCGCGCTGGCTGCGGGCAGCATTCCGCTGCAGTCCGCCTACTGCGCCGCAAAGCACGCGGTCATTGGATTTACAGAGTCGCTGCGGGCCGAACTCCTCCACGACAAAAGCAATGTCCAGCTTACCGTGGTGCAAATGCCGGCCATGAACACGGTCCACTTCACCTGGGTGAAGAACCGGCTCCGGGACAAGCCGCAGCCCGTGCCTCCCATTCTTCGACCGGAAGTCGCTGCGAAAGCCGTTGTACGCGCTGCAAACGCGGACCGGCCGTGCCGCGAGTATTGGGTCGGCCCGCCCGCGGTCGAGCCAATCGTCCGTCAGATGTTTATCTTCGGACGGCCCGATCGCGACATGGGAGAGACCGGATACAGAGCGCTGCAATCCGGCGTTCCGGACGATCCCAATCGGCCGAACAATCTTTGGGATTACGTTCCCGGCCGGCACAGCGCGCAGGGGCCGTTCGATCGAAAATCTTGTTCCTTCAGCCCACAGGTCTTCCTGGATCTGCATCGTAAATGGTTAGCAGCGGGTGGCGCTGCGCTGGTCGCAGCCATGGTGGTTGCGTACAAACGGAAATAATCGAGACAAGGAAGCAAACCTATGCCGCTCGAACTGGCCGCCGAAAAACCGGGCGACAACCCAGCAGCCCTGGCGAAAGTATGCCCGCTCCACAAGGGGATGGCGATTGCCTGTTGTTGCGCCGCCATGGCATCGCTGGCGCCCGTGGCGCTGGTGCAGCTCCGCATCCTGAAGGATTTGCCCGATCCGCCGGGCCGGTTGTTCCGCTCGAAGCGAATTGTCATGTCGAAGCACGCGTACCATCTCGGCATCCCGGACGGGGTGCTGGGTCTGGCCAGCTATGGCGTCACCCTGGCGCTGTTGCTGGCCGCGCAGCCGCAGCGTCCCTTCGTCAGGCGAGCGTTGCGCGTCAAGCTGGCGCTGGATGCGGCCCTGGCGATTCGAAGCGTTCGCAAGCAAATTGCGGAGCATGGGCGCATCTGCTCCTGGTGCATGGGCGCGGCGATGGCGACGGCGGGGGTAGTCTATTTCGCGCGAAAGATGCGAGACGCCGAGCAGTTGCATCCAGTCTGAGCCTGCTGTTTCCGGCCGAGCGCCTTTGCGTTTCTCGTCGTCCCATGTGTCGGGATGGCCGCATCCGCTCTATAATTCGCTAGATCGGTTCTCCTGAAGGTATCTGGCGTGGAGACAATCTCGATTCGTGGCCTTTCCTTAAAGAAAGGCCGCACTGAACGATCTTCGCAATCTATAGCATCAGGAGAACCGGTCTCGTCGATGAATTGGGCCCCCGCACGAACAATCCGCCGCTGGTTCGACTCCGAACAGGGTGTGCCCGACCGCCATATTTCGCGCTGGATCTTTCTGCGCGCCCTGGGGCTGATCTATTTTTCCGCGTTTTATTCGCTCCTCTTCCAGATTCGCGGCCTGATCGGGCCGCGCGGAATTCTTCCCGCCGGTCAATATCTTTCCCAGGTTGCGGCCGGTCTGGGCCCGCTGCGCTTCTGGTATGCGCCCACGATGCTATGGCTCTCCAGCAGCTCCCACATGCTGTTGGCAATTTGCTGGGTGGGCATTGTGGCCTCGCTGCTGGTTGCCGCGAATGTTTGGCCGCGCGCCATGCTGGTGGTCTGCTTTGTCTGCTTCCTCTCCTTCGTCAGCGCCGCCGGGGACTTTTCCGGCTATCAGTCCGACGGCATGTTGCTGGAGGCCGGCTTTCTCTGCCTTTTCTTCGCGCCCGCGGGATTTTTCCCCGGTTGGGGAAGGCAAAGTCCCCCGATCCGCGCAAGTCAGTTTCTTTTGTTGTGGGAATGGTTCCGGATCTATTTTGAGTCGGGCGTGGTGAAACTCGCCAGCGGAGATCCCCAGTGGCGACACCTGACCGCCATGGACCAGTACTACCAGAACGGCCCGCTGCCCACGTGGATTGGCTGGTATGTGCAACACCTGCCGCACTGGTTTCAGGCCTCCACCGTCGTGGCCACGCTGGCGCTGGAACTGGTGCTGGTATGGATGCTGTTTCTGCCGCGCCGCTGGCGCATCGTCTGTTTTTTCATTGTGACGCCCTGGCAGATCGTCGTCATTCTCACGGCCAACTACGCGTTCCTGAATTACATTGTGCTGGCCCTCGGCTTCCTCCTGCTGGACGATCGTTTCCTGATGCGCTTCGTGCCTGCGCGCTGGCGATTCCCTGTGGCTGCCGATAACGAAGCGGCGACAGAAAACGAGAACGCCCCGGAAAGGGCTGCCGACGAGACCCCCGCATCCGCGCAAACTTCGCGTCTACGTCAGCATGTTCGTTCCGCGGGTTTGGCTGCCACGGCTGTGGTCCTCGGCTGGATTTTCTACGCGACAACCGTGCCGATGCTGCAGATGTTCTGGCGCGGCATTCCGCTGCCGACTGCGCCCCTCACAGCATTGCAGCCCTTTCGCATTGCGAACCAGTACGGACTGTTCGCGGTGATGACGCCCAACCGATATGAAATCGAATTTCAAGGTTCCGACGACGGCCAGACCTGGATCGCGTATCCATTCCGCAACAAGCCGCAGGACCTGGCGCAGGCCCCCGGCATCTACGCGCCTTATCAACCCCGGTTCGACTGGAACCTTTGGTTCGCGTCGCTGGGATCGTGGACGCAATATCCCATTGTGCCGCGGACGGAAGAGTTGTTGCTGACCAACGATCCAGCCGTGCTGTCTTTGTTCGCCGGCAATCCATTTCCGCACCATCCTCCACGCATGGTGCGCGCCGTTCTTTGGCAATACTGGTTCACGACGATCGACGAGAAGCGGGCGACGGGAGAATGGTGGCGGCGCCTGCTTCTGGGCGCTTATGCCCCCACGTTGGCGATTGGGCCGGACGGAAAATTTGGCATGGTGCGGGAGAATGGGCCTGCGCAAGAGGCAACGCCGGAGACGATGGCCCCGCCGCAGTAGAGTTCAAAATATGGTCAAAG
>JAJYVR010000007.1:24339-30470 GCA_021791935.1 Acidobacteriota bacterium | reverse complement strand
ATAAAACGGCCTCCAGGCGCAAAACAAAACGAGAAAACTGCGGCAAAACAAGGCCAGCATGGCGAAAAATTTGGTCCAGCAAACAAAATGAGGCGGGAATCAGGGGTTTTTCCGCAGCCTGTTTAGCGGCATTCAACACAGCTCATTCCTCCCGACCGCTGTGCTGGTCAGATGGGAATCAACGAAGCGCTTGAGCTTTTGGCAGCGCCTTCGTTCGTCCCGAAATCAGGTCGCGAATCAATTCCGCAGACACGCCCGGTTTGCTCGCCGCACTGCAACAACCTTGGAGCAACAGCCAGGTGGAAGGCCAGGTCCATCGGCTCAAGCTCATCAAACGCTCCATGTAGGGCCGCGCTGACTTCGATCTGCCGCGCCTGCGCGTCCGCTCATTGGACGCACGGCAGACTTTTACTTGAAGCAGTAAGCACTCAAGTGGCGGGTGGGTTGAGATTCGAGCGCCTGCTGCCGGGTGCCTCATATCTACCCGCGTTTTGTGCGGGGGAGATGTGGAATGATCCCATCCCTCGCTGCTGCATACATTCGTTCTCAGATGAGCCGCAAACAACGCGGCGCATCTGGGAACCCCGCATAGTTGGCAATTAGCCGGACACGGCAAACAGCTTACGCGGCATGGACTTTAAAAATGGCCGCGATTTTTCCAGCGCGACTTCCACCGACAATCCATACTTGGCGCGGAGTTGGTCCACTTTTCCATGCTCGATGAATGCATCGGGCCAACCGATGCGGACTACCGGCACTTGCAGATTTTTCGCGCTGAGATGCTCCACAACCGCGCTGCCAAAGCCGCCCATCAATACGTGGTCTTCAAACGTGACGATCAACCCAACGCGCTTCGCATGTTCTTCCAGCAGCGCGGAGTCGAGCGGCTTGGCAAAACGCGCATTGATGAGCGCGACAGAATGGCCCTCGCGCTGTAGCTGATCGGCAAAGGCTTTCGCCATGGGGACCATTGCTCCCAGGCCCCAGACCGCAATGTCGCTGCCGTCGCGCAACACTTCCGCTTTGCCGATGGGCAATGCTACGGGCTGGTCTTTGACTACGGCGCCAGGGCCAGTGCCACGCGGATAACGGATCGCCGATGGGCCAGAACGCTGCTCCGCGGTCTTCAACATATCGGCCAACTCATCTTCATCTTTGGGGGCCATTACGACGATGTTCGGCACCCCGCGCAGATAGCTGATGTCGAACAGTCCATGATGCGTGGGCCCATCGTCGCTGGAAAGCCCGGCGCGATCCATGCAAAACACGACGGGCAGGTTCTGCAGGCACACATCGTGAATGATGGGATCGTAGGCCCGCTGCAAAAATGTGGAGTAGATGGCGCAGAACGGGCGCAGACCCTTCGTCGCCATTCCCGCGGCAAAAATGACGGCATGTTCTTCCGCAATACCTACATCGAAGTAGCGCTTGGGATGGTGTGGACGGAACAGATCGAGCGCGGTGCCATTCGGCATGGCGGCTGTGATCGCGACCACTTTGTCGTTGCGATCGGCCAGCTTCACCATCGTCTCTGCAAACACTTCGGAGTAGACCTTCTGGCCGGGTGGCTTGGTCTCGCCGGTCTCTGGATCGTACGGTCCAAGACCGTGAAATTTCTTCTGCTTGTCCAGCGCAGGCTGAAAGCCTCGTCCTTTCTGCGTCAGCGCATGCAGAATGACAGGCCGATTCTGCGTCTTCAGAAAGCGGAAAGTTTCAATCAGCAGGCCAAGATTGTGGCCGTCGATGGGGCCGTAGTATGTCAGGCCAAATTCCTCAAAAATCAGGGACGGCAGCAGCAATCCTTTGGCCGCTTCCTCGGCCCGGCGTACCACGTGGCCAACGGTCTTGCCGCCGAACTTCTCAATCAGCCGGCCGGCCCGCTCATGCAGGTACGCGTACCGTTCATTGGCGACGATGCGATGCAAATAGGAAGAAATGGCCCCGACATTGCGGTCGATCGACCACTCATTGTCGTTCAGCACGATAATCAGCCGCTTGGTTTGGCTGGCAACGTTGTTCAGCGCTTCGTAAGAAATTCCATTGGTAAACGCCGCATCCCCGGCCAGCGCGATCACATGCTCCTTGCCGCCAGTCAGGTCGCGTGCAACCGCCATGCCCAGTGCTGCCGACAAAGCCGTGCCTGCGTGACCCGCGCCATAGACATCATGCTCGCTTTCCGTGCGCAGCATAAAGCCGTTCAGGCCCCCCGGCTGGCGCATGGTCTCAAAGCGGTCGCGCCGCCCGGTCAGCAATTTATGGATGTACGCCTGGTGACTGACGTCAAAAACAAAATGGTCCTTCGGCGTATCGAAAACAGCGTGCAGCGCCAGCGTCAGTTCCACCACTCCCAGGTTGGGGCCGAGATGACCGCCTGTCTTCGCCAGCACCGCAATCATGCGCTCGCGAATCTCCTGCGCCAACTGTTCCATCTGTGGCAGGGCGAGTTGTTTCAGGTCGGCGGGGGAATCGATCGTATCGAGAATGCTGCTCATGTTTGTTTAGAAGCAATCCCGGTTTTCCGCGCGCACATGAAGATCCGCCTGCGGTCGCCGGAGGCCCCCCCTAGCAAAGTATAGCTGAGAAACGCGCACTGCCATTTTCCCAGGACCTGCTTATTCGGATGCAAGTTGCTTGGCGGACGACGTTTGCGTGCGGCTTTTCCTATAGCCGAAATATCGTTTCAGCCGCAGGAAATGGACTTCGTACAGGTTGTAGCTGAGGTATGCAGCCAGAAAAACGGCTGCCGCGTTGACGCAAAACTCCACCAGCACGGCAAATGGGCGGGAATGAAGATACGGCGTCAGCCAGATACGCAGGCTGGTCCCCAGCAGCCGACCGGTGAACGTTGACACTGCGTGCGATACAAAGATATGAAGCACATAGATGCCGTAGCTGTATTTCCCTAGACTGCGCAACCACGGCCAACGGAAAATTCGATGGGCGATCGACTCCGGCTCAAGCGACGCAATCAGAACAGCGACACATCCCAGCGCTATCACCGAATATCCGAACGTGGCGCCAAAGAAAAAATCGCGCATGTCGTCGCCTAGATGCCACAGGGTGTACGCGGCAATGACAACCGCAGAAGTCAGCGCCAGCGGCGCCATCCATCGACGCGGAATCCACCCGCTGTCGCCACGGACCACCAGCGCCACCGTGCCACCCAGCAGCAGCGTATCCATGCGGCACGGGGTCAGCATGAAAATCAGAAGCGGCGAGCTGCCGTGGAGATACAGCGCGATCCGCAACAACAAGGCGATACCGGAAAGCGCCAGCGCCAGCGCAATCGATGGTCGCCGCCCACGCACCAGAAACACCAGCAGCGGCCAGAACAGATAGAACTGCTCTTCGACCGCCAGCGACCAGAAATGGTCCAGATCCGCCCACACGCCTGGATGAAAATCGGTCACCGGAAACCACAGCCCGGTGTTCTGCATGTAGGTCAACAGCACATATTGCCGCCCATTCCACACGAAATGCAGCCCGGCCCCCCAATGACCGAGAACCAGCAGAAAAAAAAGGAACCCATAATACAGCGGAAAAATGCGCAGAAAACGCCGCATGTAAAAGCTGCGGAAATAGTGCGGGTCATGCAGCGTGTCAAACAGAATCCCGGTAATCAGGAAGCCGGAAAGCACAAAAAACAGATCGACGCCCACCCAGCCCAGGCCACGCAGGGCAGACAGCGAATCGCCGAACCGGCTGCCCGTGCGATTGTTGAACAGCATCAGGTGCGAGACCAGCACCAGCAGAATGGCCAGTCCGCGCACGCCATCCAACGCCGGAACATGACTACGGGAGGGGCCTGCGACTTCAACGGCCAGGTTCTCGGTCACTCGGAACAAACTCCAATCTTTCGCAGTATAAGGGCTGCGATTCGGATTTTTGGTTTTGTCTCTGTTTGAGTAGACTAAGTGTGCCATTGCCGCATGCAAATGGAGGAATCTGTCGCCAAGCCCGAATCGCTTTGCCAATGGAGGACCGGTCTCTATGAAATTTTATAAGCGTCATTTTTTCTTCCTAGCCGCCTTGATACCGCTGTCGCTGGCCAGTTCCGCCTACGCACAGGCAACCGGCAGCATCGTCGATCCTCTGCTGAAGCAACATCTTCAGTCGCCATCCGTTGTCGTGGATGAGCTGCGTCATTTCATGCTGCAACGTGTGCCCCCGTTGGAATTGCCCTCAACGGCGAAGCAGTGGGATGCGGACGAGGCGCGTCTTCGGACGCATGAACTCTCCGTGCTCTATCACGGATGGCCGCAGGCATGGATCGACTCTCCGCCGAAGTTCGAGCGGGCCGGCGTGATCGAAGGCCATGGCTACCGCATCGTCAAACTGCGCTATGAGATTGTCCCCGGCTTCGAATCAACCACTTTGCTGTATGAGCCAGAGCACATGACTGGAAAGATGCCCGCGATCCTGGATGTGAATGGGCATGGGCCGGGCGGCAAGGCGGTGGAACACAAACAGAAGCGCTGCATCAACCAGGCGCGACGCGGAATCATCGCCCTTAGCCCAGAATTCATCGGCTACGGAGAACTCAGCGCACCGGGAAACGAACACAACAATATCGGCCTGTTGGACTTGGCGGGCGATAACGGGATGGGTCTGTTTTATCTTGCGATGCGGCGAGGCCTCGACTATCTCTACAACGATCCTGACGTGGATCGCTCCCGTATTGGAGTCACGGGCCTTTCTGGCGGAGGATTCCAGACCATCGTCCTCAGTTCGCTCGACACACGGGTGGGCCCTGCGGCTCCCGCAGCCGGCTTTAGCACTTTGACTACAGCGATCGAACACCCTGAGTACCTGGACGCGGAACAGAATGCGACCGATTTCCGCCAGGACGTGGACTACGCGCAACTGGACGCGATTCGCGCGCCCCGGCCTACCATGCTCATCTACAATGCCATGGACGATTGCTGCTTCCGGGCGGGGATCGTCAAACAGGGCGTGTATTTCGACATCAAACCGTTCTACAACCTGTACGGGAAGCCGGAGAATCTTCAGTGGCACTTGAACCTGGATCCCGGCACGCACAATTACGGAATAGACAATCGGCAGGCGTCCTACAAGTTTTTCGATTCCGTTTTCCACCTGGATGTGCCTGCGAAGGAATATCCCGACACCGATGCCGAAGTGAAAAGCTACGAAGCTCTCGTTGTAGGTCTTCCCAAGAACAATCTCACTATCCTTGGACTTGCACAGTCCTTCGCGAAGTCGATCCATCATGAGGTTCCGGCTGACCATGACGTGCAATGGGCAGAATCGCAGCGAGTTCTTTTGCGTAAAGTCGCGCGCTATACTCCCGTCACGGTGACCCATGCATGGCCCATCGACGCTACCCACGAGAAGGGCGTGGAGAGTGTCGCCTACCGTTTTGAATTCAGCAATGGGCTGAGTGCGACCGGCGTATTGTTTCGCTCGATCACAGCGCCTGAGACTGCACCCATCACAGTCGTCTTTTCAGACCTGGGGATGCCTTCCGCAGTCGATGACGTGACCAATGACGTGAATCGCGGACAACGGGTGCTGGCGCTCGATCCTTTGTTCTTCGGCGAGAACACTCCCGCCGAATCGCCAAAGAACTATCCGGATTTAGAAGCCTTTGCACAGTTATTGAACAGCATCGGCCAACGTCCGCTCGGTCTGGAAGCAGCTCAAATGACCGGAGTAATTCGTTGGTTAAGCAAAGATTTAGATCGCGGCAGCCCTACTCCGCACACTGGCGATGCGGACACTGACGTTCCGGTACGGCCAGTTCGCATCGTCACCACTGGCCCGCGTTCCGAAACGGTGGCTCTGGTTACCGCAGCCCTCAATCCTGAATTGTTTTCCACACTCGAAGCGCGGCAGGCCATACCAACCCTCGCCTACGCCTTCGATCATCCTCTCACTTACACTGAGGCCCCAGAACTAATGTGTTTGGATCTCTATAAGGATTTCGATTTCAATACCCTGACCGCCATCGCTTCCCCGGTAAAAGTGGATTTGTCGGCAATCGCGCCGAAACGCATCTTCTGGGATTGATGATGTGTAGTGGAGTAGAGCGTGTCTGGCTCTGTTGACATCCTCGATACGTGTGTATTGAAGTCGGCAGGAATCGGGTTAAGCTGAAGCTGCTCTGGCTC
>JAJYVR010000007.1:0-24329 GCA_021791935.1 Acidobacteriota bacterium | reverse complement strand
ATCTTCTGGGATTGATGATGTGTAGTGGAGTAGAGCGTGTTTCATAAACCCGTTTTGTGACCGGAAATACAAGGGGTTTTAATCCCTGGGGGGGCAACAATTCGGTACCTCGGCCATTTATGAAACACGCTGTAGTAATTCTCTATTTCCGCTCAGTTAGTCGCTATCGAAGTACTTACCCCACCTGAACCACAGGTCAGCAAGTGAACGATTCCTGATCCACTTTCCAGTAGGCATCAACTCCACACCCGGGGTGTGCGCAACCTTGAAATGCAGCGGAGCACCCGGCTTGACGCTGATCTGGCTCAGCATATCCTCCGGATACTTGCCGCCCTTCACCTGTAGCACCGTGTCGGGTGATCCAATCGCGGCCCCCAAAATCGCGGTCTGGACTGGCCTTTTCGCCCGGAAAAGGCCAACCTGTACATCTTCTGAAAGGCCACAGTATAAGGCGAACTGCTCTATTCTTCCTGCTCGCGTAGCCGCGCCAGGATGCCGAGATCTTCCAGCGTCGTCGTGTCGCCTTTCACTTCGCCGGTTTCCGCCAACTCACGCAGCAGTCGCCGCATAATTTTTCCCGAGCGCGTCTTCGGCAAGCTATCGGTGAAGCGAAGATCGTCCGGCCGCGCCAGCGCGCCAATTTCCTTCGCCACCCAGGCGCGCAGCTCATCCTTCAGCGCCATCGACGGCTTGTACTGCGACTCCAGTGTCACGAACGCCGCAATTGCCTGCCCCTTCAGCGCATCGGGACGCCCCACCACCGCGGCTTCCGCCACCTTGGGATGCGCCACCAGCGCCGATTCAATCTCCATCGTCCCCAGGCGATGACCGGAGACGTTGATCACGTCGTCCACGCGGCCCATCAACCAGTAATAACCATCGGTATCGCAACGCGCGCCATCGCCGGTGAAGTACGCCCCGGGAATCGTCGACCAATACTGTTTCACGTAACGATCGGGATCGTTATAAATCGTGCGCGCCATGCCCGGCCACGGCTTGCGAACAATCAGCAGCCCGCCATTGCCCTCCGGCACCGGCTGGCCCGCCCGATCCACAATGTCCGGCACAATCCCGAAAAAAGGCTTGCCCGCCGAGCCCGGCTTGTTCGCCACCGCTCCAGGAACCGACGTAATCATGATGCCGCCGGTCTCGGTCTGCCACCACGTATCCACAATCGGGCAGCGGCTCTTGCCAATCACCGCCGAATACCACATCCACGTCTCAGGATTGATCGGCTCGCCCACACTGCCCAGCAGCCGCAAACTGGTCAGCTTATGACGGTTGGGAAACTCATCGCCCCACTTGATGAAGGCGCGGATCGCGGTCGGCGCAGTGTAGAAAACGCTGACCTTGTGATCGTCGATGATCTTCCAGAAGCGGTCGTTCTCAGGAAAATTCGGTGCCCCTTCATACATCATGGAGGTGACGCCGTTCTGCAGAATTCCGTAGACCACATAGGAATGTCCCGTGACCCAGCCGATATCCGCCGTACACCAATACACATCGTCGTCTTTCAAATCGAACACCAGCTTGCTGGTCAAATACGTATGCACCGCGTAGCCGCCGGTGGTATGCACAATGCCCTTCGGCTTCCCAGTCGTGCCGGAGGTGTAAAGGATGTAGAGCGGATGTTCGGCATCGAGCGGTTCCGCTGGGCACACTGCGCCGGCACGTAACATCTCCGCATCCCACCAGACATCGCGGCCCGCCTGCATCGGAATCTTGGTCCCCGTTCGACGCAACACCACGGTCTTCTTCACCGACGGACACTTTTCCAGCGCTTCATCCACCGTATTTTTCAGCGGAATTTCCTGCCCGCGCCGCCAAGCCGCATCCTGCGTGATAACCACGACCGACTGCGCGTCGTTGATGCGATCCACCAACGCACTCGCGGCAAATCCGCCAAAGATCACCGAATGCACCGCTCCAATGCGCGCGCAGGCAAGGATGGCGATGGCCAGTTCCGGCACCATCCCCATATACAACGCGACGCAATCGCCTTTCTGCACGCCCAGCCGGCGCAGCACGTTGGCGAAGCGTTGCACCTGGTCCAGCAATTGCAGAAATGTATAGTTGCGGACCTCGCCCGATTCGCTTTCCCACAGAATCGCAGTCTTGCCGCCTCGCCCGCGCTCCACTTGCAGGTCGAGGCAGTTGTAGGCCAGGTTCATCTTGCCGCCGACAAACCACTTCGCCCAGGGCTCATTCCATTCCAGCACCTTCGTCCAGGGCTCGAACCAATGCAGCTCACTGGCGGCAGCGGCCCAGAATTCCTCCGGGTCCTCCACCGAACGGCGATAGAGCGTCTCGTATTCCTCCAGGCTGCGAATGTGTGCCTTGGCGGCAAACTCTTCCGGCGGAGGAATGACACGGAGTTCATGCAGCAGCGACTGAAAACTTGTATCGGGCTGTTCCATCATCGGCAAAATTTCACTCCCCAGGATTATTGCACGGCCTCATAAATGACCATCCGCGCCACTGGCTTGCCATTTTCCTGCTGCTCGGGCGCGTACACCCGATGCGTCACCGGATCGACAGCCAGGCTATGAACTTTATACTGCACCGGAAAATCCTGCAGCTTGCGGTAGTGGTCAGGATCGTCCTCATGGAATACGGAGATGGCCCCGCTGAAGCAGGCCACATAAATACGGCGCAGGCCCGGATCGTATTTAACAACATCCGCGCCCGCGGCCATCGGCAGATACGCAATGGACTGATGCGTGTCGAGGTTGAAGACCGTCATCAGACTGTTGCCTTCGCAGGAAAGAAAGGCGCGGCGGTGCTCTGGGTCGAGCGTCATGCCATGGTTGCCTCGGCATTCTCCCACAGGGTAGCTGGCGATGACCCGGTCGGTCGCGGGATCGATTTCGGCGAACAGATTTTGGTCCTGCAGATTCACATAAATCCGGCGGGCCACCGGATCGTACTGCGGCATTCCGGTTTCGCTGGTGAAATGCAGCGTCTTGACAATCTTGTCCGCGCGGACATCCACAATCGCAACCGCCTTGCCACGTTCATCCGAAACATACACTTTATGAAACGGCGCGGCGTAGGCGCTGCCGTCCGGCTTGGCTTCCGTGGGAAGCTTGGCAATGACCTTCATCTGGCGCAGATCGACAACCCCAACTTCGTTGTCGCCGGAGTCCGAGGTGTACGCCCGATGCAGTTCCGGCACATACACGACCCCCTCAATGCCGGGCACGCCTGGAATCGCGTGGACCAGCTTGTTCGTCTTCATGTCGATGACATACAAGATGCCCGCGCCAAGATGCGCCGAGAGGAGGAAATCATCCGGTCGATCGATGGTCAGATAATCGAAGCGCTTCCCCGTTGGACCGGGCAGGTCAAGGATGTCAATCTGCCGCAATGCGTTTCCACGGTTGTCGGGCCCGGTTTGCCCGCCGGCTGGCACAGTGACCGTGGCCACCGCAAGGACAATCCCTGCCAGCAACCGCCATGTTGCCATCATTTTCCGCAGGCTATACGTCGAGTCCACAATTCCCCTTCCCGCACTCGAACAATTTTCGCACCTTTTGCCTCATCCTTGAAAATTGCGGTCGCCGTTCCACCTTCCTCAAACAATACGGACCCATCACCTCCGATCATTCTTGTCCCGCAGGCAGTTGTTGGCGTATCCGCGCCAGCTCCCGCTTGCCAAAGATTCGTAGCAGAAAAGCCAGAAAAAAATAGCCGTTACGACAATCGACCGAAAAATTTTCTCGATCGGCGGAACCTACAGGTGAAACATGCTTTCCAACACGGCGGCGAATCCTTTTGGAAGTGGAGTTCCCCCCTCTTTCATACACGTTTAGCGCCCCGACGGGAAGGCGCCGCCAAGACTGGAAGCGGGTCCACAGTTGAATACCACGGCGGGTATCCTCCGATTTTTCGCTCACAGGGCCCGGATTCTGGCATAATCGGAATTGCTCTGGTGTCTCTGGCATTTTGGCGGGCGGCGGATCCATTCGTCGACTTCCGCTAGATTGTTCAAGCGCCCCCATGAAAGTAGTGCAACGCGTCTTTTCGCCAACCAAGAACCGCCGGCTGAATGAGCTGGTCGGTTTGCTTCTGCTGGCCTGCGCCCTCCTCTTGCTTCTCGCTCTGGCTTCCTATACCCCGCTCGATCCATCGCTCGACACCGCCGGAGGCTACTTGTCCGGGCATCCCGCGCACAACTGGGCTGGAATTCTCGGTGCCGGGTTCAGCGATCTTCTGCTGCAAGCCGAAGGACTGTCCGCCTTTCTGCTACCGCTGCTTGTCGGCGGGCTGGGATGGATCTGGCTGCGTTCCCGGCCGGTCCCTTCGCCCATTTCAAAGCTCATCGGCGGCCTTTTGTGCTTGCTTTTTGTGCCCGCGCTGCTGGGCCTGCTCCCCGGCCACCTGCTGTGGCTGCATACCATTCCCGTGGAAGGCCTTACTGGCCGCGCCATCGCCGATGTACTGACCCATTACCTCAATTATCCCGGCGCATGCGTTCTTTCGATGGCGCTGGTGGCTGCGGCACTCTATCTCACCACCACCTTCAGCGTCGGCAGCCTGCGCAACTGGCTGACCGTGCATTTTGCCTTTCTGGCCGCCTGGCGCGACCGCTGGCGCAATTGGAGCACTCGCCGAGCCGAGCGCAAGGCCGCGCGCATCGCAGCCAAGACCCTGGCAAAGGAACAAGCCGCGCTTGCCAACCATCCAGAAGACGACCCGCGCATGTTTGAGGACACCCGCAAAGACGTCGTGCCCACCCGCGTCCGCAAGAGGCCCGATTTCTGGGAGGAGCCAGTCCCCGCCCCGCCGCCGCAGCAACTTGCTTGTGGAGCTTCCCTGTACAGCGGCAGCGACGACGATGTCGCGTCTGCCGACGGTCGCCGCGGCGACCCGCGCGCGGGGCTGTCGTTATCCAGGCCAGGCAAGTCCGACGAGATTGAATTCGCTCGCCCCATCGCTTCTCTGCAGTCGCTGCAACCCGGCCATCCGGCACCGGATACGCTGGCATTGCACGTCCAGATCGGCGCCCGCGCCGATGCCGCAGCCAGGTCCGTCACCGTCACCGCGAAGTCCATCGAAGGCTACCGCCTACCTCCCAGCACCTTGCTCCATCGCAGCGAGGAGAAACAGGTCGTCCGTGAAGATGCTCTGCTCGAAGAAGCTCGCGTTCTAGTGGAAAAATACGCCGAATTCGATGTCCTCGGGAAGGTGGTGCAAATCAACCCAGGTCCCGTCGTCACCACCTTCGAATTTCGCCCCGATGCCGGCGTGAAATATAGCCGCGTAGTCGGCCTGCAAGACGATCTGTGCCTGGCCATGCGCGCCGAAAGCATCCTGATCGAACGTATGCCCGGCAAGAGCACTGTGGGCCTGCAAGTCCCGAACGCGGAGCGCGAAACCATCTGGCTACGCGACATGATTGAGGCCGACAGCTTCACCCACAGCAAATCCCGGCTGACGCTGACCATGGGCAAGGACATCAACGGCCGCATCATCCACGCCGACCTGACGACGATGCCGCATGTGCTGATTGCCGGCTCTACCGGCAGCGGCAAATCCGTGGCCATCAACGCCATGATCATGTCCATCTTGTTCAAGACGACGCCGGAGCAGGTCCGCCTCATTCTGGTCGACCCCAAGCGCGTGGAACTGGGCATGTATGAGGGCATCCCCCATCTGTTCACACCGATCATCACGGAACCGAAACTGGCCGCCAACGCGCTGCGCAATGCGGTGCGGGAGATGGAGCGACGGCTCAAGCTGCTCGCCTCCCGCAGCGTCCGCAACCTGGAGCAATACAACAAGCTGTTTGAAACCACCCCCAGCCTCTTTGAGGCCGACAATCCGGACGAGAAGCCGCTGCCAATCATCGTCATCATCATCGACGAGCTGGCCGACCTGATGATGCTCGACCGCGCCAACGTCGAAGAATCCATCACTCGCCTGGCGCAGATGGCACGCGCCGTCGGCATTCATCTGGTGCTGGCCACACAGCGCCCCTCGGTCGATGTCATCACTGGCCTCATCAAAGCCAACGTTCCCACGCGCATGTCCTTCCGTCTGGCCACCAAAGTGGACTCGCGCACCATCCTCGACTCCAACGGGGCCGAGTCTTTACTCGGACGCGGCGACATGTTGTTTCTCGCGCCAGGCACATCGCGGCTGCAACGCATCCACGCTCCCTTCGTTACAGAAAAAGAGATCACCGCTGTGGTCGAATTTTGGAAGTCACAGGGTATCGCCGAATATGTCGAGGGATTTCTGGAAGCACCGCATGACGAAAAGGACCGCGATGGCGCGGACGGCGCCGAAGACCAGGGGGCCAACGATGAACTGTTTGAAGACGCTGTTCGGCTGGTGCTGGAATTCGGCAAGGCTTCCACTTCCCTGCTGCAGCGCAGGATGCGCATTGGATACGGCCGCGCCGCTCACCTGATCGACCTGATGGAGCGCGATGGAATTGTTGGCCCTGCGGACGGCTCCCGACCACGCGAGATTCTCAAGCCAGCAGGATGGTTGCAAGAAGTCGAACAGTCCATGCGCTAAGTTCCCCCCTCGGAACGGCCGCGCTCTACCCGCGCGAAGAAAAGGCGGGCCCTTGGGCCCGCCTTTTCTGTCTATCGTCTATCGCTAAAAGTCGCTCGACTACTGGGCCTTTCGGAAATAGCGCGCCACAGTTCCCACAAACGGCCGAGCGGATGGAGGAGTCACGACATTGCCCTCCAGAATCGTTGAAAATGGCGTGTCGTGGCCGTAAAACGTGCGCGTGTCCTCCGTGTTCTGGTTGACAACCGTTCCGTTCAGGTCGATGCCCGCAAACAATCCCTGGCTGCGCGAGTAGGTCAGCAACTCGGACTTCAAGGTCAAGTTCGTAGCCGCGCCCGCATTGCGTCCCACCGGTCCGGCGGAAGCCGCGGCATCGCCGCCAATCTTGAACTTGCTCTTCAACAGGTCCTGCATTCCGCGTTGGTTCACGGCGATCAGAACCAGGTCGGTTGCCTGGCCGCCAATCTGAAACCCGAAACTGCCGCCCGCCATTTGGATGAATGCCGGAGCGCTCCAGCCGTGTGATGTTTTGCAGGTCACAACCCCCTGACCGTAACTGCCACCCACCACAAATGCGGCCTTTTTGTAACCGGGCACGACAGCCACGCAGGTTGCATCGGACAGAATGCCAGTGGGAATCGACTTATCGGGGGTTGCCTCAATTTCTTGGAGAACCCGTGATGCGGCATTCAAGCGGTCTACCAGTTTTGCATGATCTGTCGCGGCAAAGCCTTGAGACCCCACCAGAGTTACAGCACAGACACCTAAAATGAATTTTTTCATCATATTTAATTTCAAACCCTCGCTCCCTTTTCAGAGTGTACGTCCGCAGGAGCACTCATCGTCCCGCACTCTTTACGAACGCTACCGACTACAGAATACTAGGATGCGAGAAATCCATGAAGTGGACGAAAAAATGGCAGGCAGGCAAAAAAAAGGGTTGCAATCGGCAATTTCCTGCCCATCGCAACCCCCGGATTCTCCCAAATCCTTAGTCGGTGAAATCATTACAACCCAGATGGCAGCATTCGAAAAGAGTACGGACGTTGGTCTCCTTCCGTAACGTTACGCGTGGACAAAAAATCCTTGGCGCTGGCGCTTACTTTGTCGCCGCTTCGGTATCATGGGTCCGCTTGCGTTTCCCCAGGCAAGCGGAGCGAAGCGCCAGACCGCATCGCAATGGATCGGCCCTGCGCGCGCATCGTAAGCGCGGTGCGGTTCTTGACTCCCATTTTCTGCATCAACTTGGTCACATAGGATTTGACAGTGCGCTCTTCAATCTTCAAGTTTCGTGCAATCTCCCGATTGGAGCTTCCACCCAGCAATAAATCCAATACCTGTTGTTCTCGACTCGTGAAACTGACCCCGGCCTGGACCCCGGGACGTTGGGATTCAACGACAGCCAACAGCCGACCGATCAGCTCCGCTTGGATGCGCCGCGGGGCCCAAATCGAGCCGGAGGCGACCAGGCGAACGGCTTTCTCAAACTGCATGGGAGTGACGGCTTCGTGCAAAAAACCTTTCGCCCCCAGCATCAACACTCTCAGGATGGCCTCTTCCCCAGACGTATGGGACATTACGATGATGGGGAGACCAGGGTGTGCCGAGCGGATCGACCCGATCACTTTGAAGATATCGGGTCCGGCCTTCGAACCCACGAGCACCATGTTGGCAGTCGAATCGACCCCGCGATCGGGTCGTTGCAACGAGGCAACATCCTGCAATAAGATGTCGATACCGGTATTTTTCTCGAAGATCGCCTGCAAGCCGGCCCCGCGCAATGCGTCGAGCCCAACGACAGACACGCGAATGCGCGCCTCCGGAAGTCTGACCACGGCCCGCCGGTCCGCGCCCGCGGCGGAACTTGGCTTCATCGCACGAAGTGAAGATGGATTCACTTGACCCAGCTTTCACCGCTCTTCATTGCATTCCACAAACAAGTTCGTCCGCCACGCGATCTACAGCTTGGGCAGCACGATTCCCTGCTGGTTTTGATATTTGCCTTTACGGTCCGCATAGCTTATTTCGCAGACCTCGTCCGACTGGAAAAACAATATCTGGCACAGGCCTTCCATAGCGTAAATGCGTGCCGGCAACGGTGTGGTGTTGGAAATCTCCAGGGTCACGAACCCCTCCCACTCCGGCTCAAACGGCGTCACATTCACGATGATGCCGCAGCGCGCATACGTCGACTTGCCCACGCAAATCGTCAGCACATTCCGCGGAATCTTAAAGTATTCCACTGAACGCGCCAGCGCAAAGGAATTCGGCGGAATCACCACCGATTCTGCCTGCGTGGTCACAAACGAACGTTCGTCGAAGTTTTTTGGATCGATCACCGTGCTGTTGACGTTCGTAAAAATCTTGAATTCGTCGGAAACACGCAGGTCGTATCCATACGAAGAAAGCCCGTAAGAAATGACTCCCTCGCGTACCTGCTTCTCGCTAAACGGCGTTATCATCCGGTTCTGGAGCGCGTTTTCGCGGATCCAGCGATCGCTCTTAATCGACATCCTTCTCCTCGGTGCGTTGGCATCCGCTGTTGGTACCCGCAGCGCGCTCCTGCAAAATAGTTGGCTTTAGGCGAGTGTACGAGAGTGCCGCTCCATTGACAATCACGAAAAGTCGACCCTAGCATGGAGATACGGGAAGGCCGCGCACATCCAACATCCTTTAGGGGGACATTCATTTGATCAAACAAGACGTGGTACATAAAGTTGCGGAACGCACTGGTTTGCCTCGCGTCAAGGCCGAGGCTGCCGTGGATACCGTTTTCCTCAGTATGAAGACGGCTCTCGCCGCGGACGACCGCATTGAGTTGCGCGGCTTTGGCGTGTTCAGCGTCAAACCCCGCAAAACCGGGATTGGACGCAATCCGCGGACAGGCGCGGAAGTGCCCATCGCCCCAGGACGCGCTGTCCGCTTCAAGCCGGGAAAAGAACTGCACCTCCTCGACTAAATTTACGTTCCTGCCTTGCCCCTTCGCCTCCCGCTTGTTTCGCGCCAGCGCGCCCATCGCCTTGTAGGAGGACGCGACTTCAGCCGGGCCGTGGACATCGGAAAATTTCCGAGCCCCTGGGAATTGTTTTCGCCCTTCAAGGCACTCATGCGATAACAAGCCCGCCTCCCTCGCCAGCGCGCGAGAATGCTACCCTTCTTCTACAATCATGGGCGTGCCCCAGCGACAAACGAAAGCGCGGCAGGACCGGACATGGAACGCGGCAGTAAGACGAAACCCGTCGCCCATCGACGACCCCTGCGTTCATCGACCTTTGTCTGATACCGCACTCCAAGTGGGCCGCGCATGAAATTCTACTTCCGCCTGCTGGCCTACGTGCGCCCTTACACCTTGCAGGCGCTAGCTTCTGTCCTGTTGATGGCCATGGTTGGCCTGCTGGACGCATTTCGCATCCTGCTGATCAAACCCATCTTCGACCAAGTGCTGAAGCCCTCCGATCTCACCCCACATCTACCGTTGTTCCACGTTGTCGTGCATGGTCGCGTTTTGCAACTGAATCTGGAACAACTGGTCCCCGGTCATTTTCACAATGCATGGACCATGGTGGCCTTCGCGCTGGTCGCGTCGTCCATCGTGAAAAGCTTGTGCGATTACATGGGAACCTATCTGTCGAATTACGCCGGATATGGACTGATTACCGATCTGCGCAACGACCTGTATGAGAGCATCCTGCGCCGCTCCGTCTCTTTTTTTCAAAAACACTCGACCGGGACCATTCTCTCCACCTTGATCAATGACGTGGAGCGAGTGCAGTTTGCCATGTCGACCGTCATGTCGGAGTTTCTGCAGCAATTCTTCACCTTCTTGTTCCTTATCGCCGTCGTCATTCTGTATGGCGGCAAGCTGGCTTGGGTCTTGTTGCTGTTCGTTCCCGTGGTCATGTCGTCGGCGCGGCGCATTGGGCGCAGCGTTCGCACCACCACTCGCACCGGGCAGGACAAGCTCGCGGAAATCCAGAACATCCTGCATGAGACCGTCACCGGCAACCGCATCGTCAAGGCATTCAACATGGAATTGTGGGAGATGGTCCGGTTCCGCTCTGCGGCCCGGCGACTGTTCCGCGCCAACCTGCGCTCAGTCAGCGCCCAGGCCATCAGTTCCCCCTTGATGGACTTCATCGGCTTCGTCGCCATCGCGCTGTTGTTGCTCCTCGGCCGCACTCGCATTCAGCAGCACGCCATGACGGAAGGCGTCTTCCTGGCCTTTATTGTCGCCGTCTTCAAGCTCTACGATCCGGTACGGAAATTCGCCCTCTTCTATAACAATTTCCAGCAGGCCCTAGGTGCGTCGTCTTCCATCTTCAACTTCATAGATGCGCAGGACGATGTCCGCGAAAAACCTCGGCCAGTGCAGTTGAAAGCCTTTAAGAAGACGTTTTCGTTCAACCACGTCAACTTCTCCTATGCCGACGAAGAAGGCCAGAAACAGGTGCTGCACGACGTGACGCTGACCGCGCACCGCGGCGAGGTCATCGCCATTGTCGGCCCTAGCGGAGCGGGAAAGACCACCCTGGTCAACCTGATTCCACGCTTTTTCGATGTCACCGGCGGCGCCATCATGATCGACGGCCACGACCTGCGCGATGTCAGCCTCCACTCTCTGCGCTCTCTCATCGCCAAGGTGACCCAGGAAACCATTCTGTTCAACGACACGGTGCGCAACAACATTGCATACGGCCAGCCCGATGTCCCCACGCAGAAGATCATCGACGCCGCCAAAGCTGCGCTGGCGCACGACTTTATTGAGCAGATGCCGGAGGGATACGACACCATCATCGGAGAAAAAGGGTTTCGCATGTCCGGCGGCGAGCGTCAGCGACTGGCCATCGCCCGCGCCCTGCTGAAGGACGCCCCCATCTTGATTTTGGATGAGGCCACCTCCGCCCTCGACGCCCAGAGTGAATCGCTGGTGCAGGCTGCCCTCGCCAACCTGATGCAGCACCGCACTGTATTCGTCATCGCCCACCGCCTCTCCACCGTGCGTCGGGCCACGCGAATTGCAGTGCTTGAAGAAGGTTCGATCACCGCCATTGGCACCTATGAGGAACTGCTCACAAGTTCTCCCACATTTCAGAAGCTGCATCAATTGCAATTTTTCGATATCTCCCAGGCCGCCGTCGCCGCAAGGAACCATTCATGAGTCAAGTTCCAATTCGTTCCATGACCGGGTTCGCTCGTCTTACCGGAGTTGCGCCCGGCAACACCGCTTTTGTGCTGACGCTGAAAAGCGTCAATCACCGCTATCTGGATTTGCAGTTTTACCTGCCCAACGGCATGGATGCGCTTGAAATTCTGTGGCGAAAAACCGTTAAGGAACATGTGATCCGCGGTCACGTTGAGATTCGCCTCTCGCTGCAACGAGAGAATACGACTCCCGCGCCTCAATACAATCCCGCCATGATCAAGGCGTATATCGACGCCTTTCGCGCCGCCAGCAGCGAGCACAAGCTGCGAGGAGTGCAACCCGATCTGAACGCTGCGCTCCGCCTCCCCGGAATGTGGTCGATGGAAAACTCTCCCCCGGCAGAGGACGAGCAGTCCGGGATTGAACTGGCCGCAGCGGCCGCGCTGCCGCCGGCACTGGAAAGCTTGAACGCCATGCGTGCCCAGGAAGGCCAGGCCCTCGCCGGTGACCTGGAGCGTATCCTGTCGCGCCTGCGGGAACATGTGGACGAGCTTTCCGCCTTGCGCTCCGGCATGCAGCAGGCGCAGACGGAGCGGCTTGATCGGAAAATACGTGAGATGCTCGGCGACACCTTCAATCTGGATCGCGATCGCATCCTGCAGGAAGCCGCGCTGCTGGCCGAACGCAGCGATATTGAAGAAGAATTGGCCCGCCTGCGCGCCCACATCGATCAGTTTCTTCGCCTTCTCCAGCAAGGCGGCGAGTTGGGCAAGAAACTCGACTTCATGCTGCAGGAAATGACCCGCGAGGCCAACACCGCGCTTTCCAAGACCGGAAGCATCGCCGTCCGCAGCCTGCGCATTACGGAGTTGAGCCTGGCCATCAAGTCGGAAATCGAAAAGGCGCGCGAGCAGGTCCAGAATCTCGAGTAATCTGAAAGCAACAATTCCTTTTCAAGTTCAGGAGACTCCTGCAAGTGGCAGGACTTTTATTTATCCTTTCCGCGCCTTCCGGTTCAGGAAAGTCCACGCTGGTCAGCCAACTTCGCTCCATGGTGCCCAACCTCGACTTCTCCGTCTCCTGGACCACGCGCGCTCCCCGTGGCTCGGAACAGGAAGGACGCGAATATCACTTCATCCAGCGCGATCAGTTCCAACGGATGATCGCCGCCGATGAATTCATGGAGTATGCCGACGTATTTGGAAACTACTATGGCACCGCTCGCGCCAGTCTGGCCGAAGCGGCAGGGCGTGGCAACGATCTATTGCTCGACATCGACGTGCAGGGCGCAGCGCAGGTCCGCAAAAGCATGCCGCAGGCCATTACCATCTTTATCCTCCCCCCCAACCCGGACGTGCTGGAACGGCGGCTCCGCAATCGCAGCCGCGCGGAAGGCGGAGTGGAGGAATCTGTCGTCCAGAAACGTTTGGCCACGGCCCGCCACGAGATTGAGAAGTATCACGAATACCGCTACGTCCTCGTCAATGACGTTCTGGAACGGGCCGTCGAAGAGTTGAGCGCCATCGTAATCGCCGAGCGCAGCAATGCGAACCCGCCGGCCGAAAGTGCGCAGCCGCAAACTCCAGAGCTCCCGCGTTACAGAAAACTTGCCGAGCAATGCCTGCTACAGAATTCCGCCGCGCGCCTTCAACCTGTTCTGGCGTCTTTCGGGTTATCGCTGTAAGCTGGAGTCAATCTCTCGAACTCCCTGGATTGGATTTGAACCAGCAATCACTTTACCCGTATTGCAGGAGGTCGCACCATGGAAGAACTTGCGGTCAAAGAAAGTAAATATCGCGCGGTTCACGTGGCCGCCCGTCGTGCCCGCCAGTTACAGAATGGATCGAGCCCGATGGTCCCCAACCGCTCCACTAAGGCCGTCCGTATCGCGCAGGATGAATTGCAGGCAGGCCTTATCAGCTACGTCGTTCCAGAAGGACCGTCGCGGAAAGAACTGGGATTGCCTGCCGGCTACACGCCGATCTTGCACACGTAGTCGACGGCATCGCGCCTTCAACCGAAATCGGCAATCAACCGAATACACGGGGGTACAATCATACCCATGAAGGTCACGGTCGGCGTTACTGGGGGAATTGCTGCCTACAAAGCAGCGGAACTGGTGCGGGCGCTGCAACAGCAGGCGCTCGATGTGCATGTCGTGATGACGGCGGCCGCCCAGCAATTCGTCGCCCCGTTGACGTTCGCCGGCCTTACCGGCCATCGCGTCATCACCGGCCTGTGGGACAGCGACGGCCAGGTCCCCAACGCCAACTCTGCCATTGAACATATCTCGGAAGCGCAGTCTACAGAAGCCCTGATTGTCGCGCCAGCAACCGCCGACATTCTTGCCCGTCTGGCGCATGGCATGGCCGACGATTTTCTCACCGCCATGGCCCTCGCCACTTCCGCGCCCCTGATTCTCGCGCCCGCCATGAACGTGCAGATGTGGGAGCATCCAGCCACCCAAGCCAATCTCGAAATCCTGCGCCTGCGCGGCGCCTCCATCGTCGCCCCAGATAGCGGCTACCTGGCCTGCGGCATGACCGGCGAAGGTCGCCTGGCAAAGACCGAAGACCTGGTGCAGACCGTTCTGGATGTGCTCCACCGCCGTCACGATATGGCCAACGAAACCGTTCTTGTCACCGCCGGCGGTACCCGCGAACCTGTCGACCCCGTTCGTTTTATAGGCAATCGATCCAGCGGAAAAATGGGCTACGCCCTCGCGGAAGCGGCGTTGCACCGCGGCGCTCGTGTCATTTTGGTCAGCGCCCCGACGCGTCTCGATCCTCCCACAGGCTGCGAGTTCGTTGCGGTGACTACTGCGGAGGAAATGCGACAGGCCGTCCTGAAACATCTTCCAAAGGCAACGCTGGTGATGAAAGCGGCTGCGGTTGCCGATTACCGGCCACGTCTGCGAGCGGAACAAAAAATCAAGCGCACCGGCCCCATCACCATCGAACTCGAACCGACGGAAGACATCCTGGCGGAAGTCATGAGGGCCCGCAAACCGGGCACGCTCGTCATTGGATTTGCCGCCGAAACCGAACATCCCGTGGAACACGCGCGCGACAAGCTATCTCGCAAAGGCGTAGACGCCATCGTGCTGAACGATGTGGCCCGCCCGCAAATTGGCTTCGATTCCGACCGCAATGCCGTCACCTTTCTGACCGCAACCGCTGCCCAGGAATTGCCGGAGATGCCCAAGCGGCTGCTCGCCGATCGCATCCTGGATGAAGTGCAGCAACTGCGTCGTCCGCGTCAAATCATGGCAGAGATGGACGCGGTTTCCATCCTCGCCAATCGCTGAATTTTTTCTCGTACCGATGTTCACTGCATGAAAACAGCTCTCTCTCCAGAACAACGCCGGCAACTCGCCACGGTCCTCGCCTATTGCAGAGAAATGGGCGGCGTGGATTTCTATCGTGGCGAACACGACCCGCCGACATCGGATGCCGAACCATTTCCGTCGTTGCCGCAACAAAATCCAACGTCAAATCCCTTCACCCCTGAGCCACTGCCCATCATGCCGCCAAAATCCAGCCTTCTCGTAGTCCCTGCAGCCATCGACTTTTCCTCCCCTGCCATCGCGCCCCAGGCCCGCGCCGCGGCGCTTGAAGTCATCCGCCAGGAAATTGGAGATTGCACCCGCTGCCAGCTCGCCTTTGAAGGTCGCCACAAGATCGTCTTCGGCGACGGCGACCCGAATGCCGAATTGCTCTTCGTCGGCGAAGGCCCCGGAGCGGATGAGGACGAGCAAGGCGTCCCGTTCGTCGGTCGCGCCGGACAATTGCTCAATAACATGATTGCGGCCATGGGTCTGGATCGACAACGGGTCTATATTGCGAATATCGTGAAATGCAGGCCCCCGAAAAATCGCGTGCCGGAACCGGCGGAAGCGAATACCTGCACCCAGTTTCTTTTTCAGCAAATCGGCGTTGTGCGTCCGAAACTGATCGTCGCCCTGGGAGCGACTGCAGCCACCTATCTGCTGGGCTCGAAGGCGGCGCTGTCCGTGCTGCGTGGAAGGGTGCATGATTGCATGGGGACGAAGTTGATCGTCACCTATCATCCGGCCTACTTGCTGCGCGATCCGCGGCAGAAAGCGGAAACCTGGAAGGACCTGCAACTCGCCATGAAGTTTCTCAATCTCGCACCCCCCAAACGCACCGAAGGCTGAATCGTTTTCAGGGGAAAATATCTGCAGCCCCGCATTGTTCCGGCAGCATCTTACAAATCAAAATCGGAGTAGGGAGACAAGAAATGTCGCAGCATACACAATTGCAGGCCGCCGACGGCCACAAGTTCGATGCCTACATCGCACAGCCTACCGGTGAGCCTAAGGCCGGCGTTGTCGTCCTGCAGGAAATCTTTGGCGTCAACGCGCACATCCGTTCCGTAGCGGATCGCTTCGCCCGCGCCGGATATCTGACCATCGCGCCCGCGCTGTTTGACCGTGCGCAGCGGGACGTCGAAATGGCCTATGGGCCCGACGAGGGCAAACAGGGGATGCAGATCGTCCAGCGCATTCCACTCGATCAAACGCTTGCCGACATTGCCGCGGCCATCCAGTATTTGCGCGAACATGGCGCGCGCAAGGTGGGCGTCGTCGGCTTCTGCTGGGGCGGTACGCTCGCCTGGGTCAGCAATACGCGCCTCCATCCAGACGCCACCGTCTCCTACTATCCCGGCGGAATTCAAAATTACATCCAGGAAAAATCTACCTGCCCCGCCATCTTTCACTTCGGACTGCAGGACAATCACATTCCGCAGACCGTTGTGGAACAGGTGCGCCACGAGTATCCCGGATTTTCAGCGTTCACATACGATGCCGGGCATGGCTTCAACTGCGACGCGCGCGCCAGCTACAACGAGGCCGCCGCAAAACTGGCGCAGCAGCGCACCCTCGCGCATTTCGACGAGTTCCTTGTCGCCCCACACTAAACAGCAGTATTTGGGTGCCCGACATCTCGCTTTTTGAGATGTTGGATCTCTGGCTTGGTTATTCAAGCCTCCTGTTGGCTTGCGTGGGGCAAAGAATTTTTCATTCTCGATTGCCGTGGCGACCCGCCCGATGCGCGACCGAAGGACCTCGCGGTTTGCATCGCCATTTTTGCTGCGACGATTTCCGGGCTGTCTCGTGCCGCTTCCCTCCCTCGTGTAAACATTCCTTATGCCGCTTTTTTGTGATGTCGCGTTGCCTGTGCCCGTGGACCGCGTCTTCACCTATTCGATCGAGGGCGCTCGCCTTGGCGATCCGGTCGTCGGCGGACGCGTCCTCGTTCCCTTCAGGCGCGAGCAACTCCAGGGCATCGTCGTCGCGCTGCACGACCGTGTTCCTGCAAACAAAGGCAGCGCGTCATCTGAAAATATTTCTCCCGCGACCATTCGCCCCATCCTGCGTGTCCTCGATCGGGAGCCGGTGCTCTCCGAACATTTGCTGCAACTCGGCTCGTGGATCGCCGAATATTATCTTGCGCCGCTGGGCGAAGTGTTGCGCACCATGCTTCCCCTGGGCGCGGAGGTGCGGCGCGAAATTGCGTATTCCATCACAACCCGCGGCGCTGCTGCGCTGGAGATTCCTCACCAGCAAACCCTCGATTCGAATGCCACCGAACAGGCCGAACACGCCGTCCTGGCATTCCTTGCCGAGCATGGCCAGTCCCGCGCTGTCACGCTCCGGAGTAAAACTTCCGCCAGCACCGCCATACTGAATCAACTCGTCTCCAGGCGGATGATCGAACGCGAATCCACGGCCGTTGCGCGTGAATTGCGCACGACTGTCCGCGTTGCCGTCCTGGTTCCCGATGCGCGTCTGCCTCGCCTGAACGAAAATCAACAGCGCCTGCTGGCGGAGCTGGCCAGCGCCGGTGGCCGTCTTCCCGTCGCCGAAATTCGACAGTTTTCTCTTCCCGACTCAACGCTCGGCACTCTCGTTCGACGCGAGTTGGTGCGCATCGAAGAAGCGCCCGGTGACAGTCTGGTTGAAGGTTTCCTCGACGGTTTCGCCCTCTCGCGCGATCTCGCTTCCTCCTCCGTCCCCGTCGAGGCCATGCTGAACGACGCACAGCGGGAGACGATGTTGCAGATTGCCGCCAGCGTCCACTCCAGAAACTTTCAGCCATTCCTGCTGCACGGCGTTACCGGCTCCGGCAAGACCGCCGTCTACATTGCGGCCATGCGCCGCGCGCTCGATGCTGGCCTGTCGAGTCTGTTGCTGGTGCCGGAAATCGGCCTCACGCCGGCCATGCTGGCGCAACTGCGATTCACCTTCGGCGATCAGGTCGCGCTCCTGCATTCCGCGCTGACCGGTACGGAACGCACTGCGCAATGGCACCGCGTCCGACGCGGCGACGCGCATGTCGTCGTCGGCACTCGCTCGGCTGTCTTCGCTCCCATCGCCGACCTTGCATTGATCGTCATCGACGAAGAACACGACACCTCCTACAAGCAGGCGGAACTGCCCCGCTATCATGCCCGCGATGTCGCCGTGATGCGCGCCAAGCTCGCCGGCGCGACCGTTGTCCTCGGCTCGGCCACGCCGTCGCTCGAGTCGTGGGCCAACGCCCAGCGCGGAAAATATTCCCTGCTCTCGTTGCAGCAGCGCGTCGGCAACCGTCCGCTGCCGGAAGTTTCTCTCATCGACATGCGGCGGGAGTTCGCCGAAACCGGCCAGGAAGCGCTGCTTTCGCTCGCCATGACGGCAGAGATCGAAGCAACGCTCGGTCGCGGCGAACAGGCCATGCTGCTGTTGAACCGGCGCGGCTATTCCTTCGTCGTCATGTGCCGGGCCTGCGGCGAAAAGCTGGAATGCGACAACTGCGCCATCGCCCTCACCCATCACAAGTCCGTTGCGGAAGACGATCTGCGCTCGCCCGCCGCGGCGGGCTCGTCCGTCCATCAGCGCATGGAATGCCATTACTGCGGCTTTCGCCGCACCGTTCCCAAACATTGTCCAAAGTGCGAGAGTGAGCATCTGTACTTCTTCGGTGTCGGCTCGCAGCAGGGCGAGGAGCGATTGCAGGAGCTGTTCCCGCACGCCCGCATTGCCCGCATGGACCGCGACACAATGCGCAACCATCGCGATTATGAACGCATCCTCGCCCGGCTGCACAGCGGCGAAATCAACTTGCTGGTGGGCACTCAGATGATCGCCAAGGGCCACGACATTCACGGTGTCACCTTGGTCGGCGTGCTCGGCGTCGATCACGCGCTCAGCCTGCCCGACTTTCGCTCCGCCGAGCGAGTCTTTCAACTCCTGACGCAAGTGGCCGGTCGCGCCGGGCGCGGCGAACTGCCCGGTCGCGTCTTGGTGCAGACGCATCACATGGACCACTACGCCATCCGCTGCGCCGTCGAGCATAATTACCTTGGCTTTGTCGAACAGGAATTGCGCTATCGCCGCCTGCTGCACTATCCGCCCGCGGCCATGCTCACCAACATCTTGATTGAACACACGGACACGGCAAAGGCATCGCAGTGGGCCAGCCAACTCGGCCAGTGGTTCCAGCACCAGACCCTTCCCGGCGTGCGCGTGCTCGGTCCCGCCTCCGCGCCCATCGCGCGCATCAAGCGCATCCATCGCTTTCATCTCATCTTGAAAGCGTCGTCGCGCAAACAACTGGCCGCCGCCGTGCGCCAGATGCTCGCCTTCGCCGATGCGGCAGAGATCCCCCGCCGCCACCTCACCGTCGACGTCGACGCCGTCCAGCTTATGTAACTGGATGTCCCAGTCTCACGATTGGGCTCCCTGCGAACGTTCCGAATTCACTGCAAACGCCATCTCGTAGGCTGTCTGTATGCCGGACCACGGCTCATTCAAATCCAAGTCCGGTGGCAATCCGGAGTAATGCGTCTTCCTTCGGCAGTGAAAGAGTTTGGCTGGAATGGTCCAGTCACATCGATTTGGGCGACCCTAGCAACCCCACGTTGGGACGCGTCAGTCGATTCACGATCTTGTAGCGGTCTCCTCGGTAGGTTGACTGCACATGTTCGATGGGTTGACCGTTTTGCACATACGAAATCCTGGTAAAGAAAAAAACTGGGCTGCCCTCGGCAATTCGCAGCAGCCGGGCTGCTTCCGCATCCGCCAGGCCCGCCTCCGCAACTTCATCCGCAACCACCATGTTGATCCCGTAACGCTCCGCGAGGACCTCATAAAGTGAATTGCGAGGGTCGAAGGTGTCCAGCAGATCCGGGCAGACACGGAGCGGCAAAGAGCTGCGTTCGATGCCCATCGGTACGCTGTTGGCCTGCCGAATACGCTTCAGACGGATGATCTTTTCACCGGCTCGAAGGCGGAGGGCCTCGATCACCTCAGCGCTTGGCTGCTGCGCCTCGAAGGAAAGTACCCTCGATCGCGGCGTGGATCCGCGGGCCTTCATGTCTTCAGTAAACGACAGCACCTGGCGGAAGTCCTTCTCAAGTTTGATTCCTGAAACGAAGGTCCCCTTCCCTTGCCTGCTATAAACGACCCCAAGTTCACAAAGCGACTTTATCGCCTGGCGAACGGTCATCTGGCTCACCCCCAGGGTCGCGGCAATCTCCTGCGCGGAAGGTATAGGCTCGCCCGGCTTCAGTGCGCCCGATTGGATCTGGCACAGTAGGCGCTGCTGAATTTGACGATAAAGGGGAATGAAACTGCCATGCGTAAGTTGGGGTAGAGATGCCATTTTTATGTTCATCTAGCTGACTATCTATCTAAACAAAAGTCTCGAGAATCTGTCAAAACCGTGCCCCGGGAGGGTGTCGTCAAGCCGCTTGTGTAAAAACGCGGAGGGTGCGGTTTTTCCATTCCAGGTTGAAGCGGTGAAAGATGGAATAGACGATTCGGTCCACGCTGGCTACGTTGACAAAGCACACCATAGGGCGGGTGCGGTGGCTTGGTGGCCATTGCCGGTACGAGACGTCGGTCACTGCAGGGACCATTTTCAGGACAGTCAGCCGAGGGCCAGCCGGCGGCCCTGCGCCAGTACCGTCTCAAGGGACACGAGGCGCACAAGCGGAACAAGGGAACAACGAAAGACCGGCAGCGGCATCGAACTCCGCCAGCGCAACCAGTACGACATCGACATCGTCATCGCCCACCGATCGGAATGTTGGCCCTGCTGGAAATGCGGGAGGAAGCCAGGCGGCTGGAAACGCGGAAGGAGGTCCGGCCAATGCTCCCACGACTGGGTCTCTCAATGCAGGAGCCGACACCAATCCATCTGGAGCCTCCACAACAGGCGCTCCTAATACTCCCGACAATGGCAGTCCAGCCTTCAAGAGTGGAAGCGGGCCCATCGCTCACGACGGCAACAGCACAGGCGCAAGCAGCGTCACGTCCGCGGCGCTGCCGCCAAATTCGGCGACCGCCAGCGGAAGTGCGGGCGCGTTTGCGTCCTCCCTACCTCTAGGACCTGGGACTCCGCATGGAAATGCCGCGGACCCAGGCGCAGGCATCCATGGCAGATCCAGCGTTTTTTCCGTCCCCGGTCATCCCGGCACCGCCCAAAATCCAGGGGTCTCGGGTGCCGGATTGGCGGCCGGACGGGGAACGTCTTCCGATGCTTTTACTGCGTTGGACAGTGCAACCGTCGGGGAGCGCGGAGTGTTGCTCCATGCCGCGCCGCATCAGGTAGCGGTCGGCATCGCCGACCCATCGCTGGGATGGGTAGAGGTGCGGGCGGAACGCATTGCGGGACAGGTTGCGGCGGCGCTGACCGCCGATTCGGCCGCGAGCCATGCGGCGCTGACTTCCGTCCTGCCGTCGATGGCAACGTATCTTCAGGAACAACGCGCCGGGGTCCAGCAGATTCACGTGGAAACGGGCCTGGCCGGCGGTCAGCCGGGAACGGGATCGCAAGGACAGCCCTCCTCCCAAGGCGACGCCCGAACCAGTCCAGACAAGGCGGCGATTGCAAGCCCAGGAGACACTGGCTGGGCAGTTGCACCCCCCGGCGGCGGACCGATCCCCGCTTCCCTGGGAACAAATTCCATGTTCGAAGGGCGCCGTTTCAGTATTCGCGCTTGAAAATCACACCAGGTTGTCCACGAGGAAGGAAACGCGATTATGAGTCTGCTGAGTATTTTGGACCACGGAAACAGGCCGTCGCTTCGCCGTTTGAATCGAAGCCGCAGGCGCAGGCAACGGGAGCGAAGGCGCAGGCTGCTTCCTCCAGCGCGGGCAGCGCCGGCGCTACGAGCGGTACCCCCAACCAGGCGACGATCACGGCCAACGATTTTCTGACGCTGCTGGTCACCGAGATCCAGAACCAGGACCCGACGACACAGACCGATCCCATGCAGTACATCACGCAGTTGGTCGGGGTCAATAGTCTGGAACAACTGGTCCAGATCAACCAGACGTTGAGCGCGGGGACAGGGAGCGGCACGACACCCACCGCCGGCACGACACCCACCGCAGGCGCGACACCCACTACCGGCGCGGCCAGCAGTTCCAGCGCGGCCATGCCCGCCGCAGCCGCGGCCAGGAGCGTTTCATCGCTGCCATCGGCAACTCCGGCCGCCGGACATCTCTTGCCGCTCGGCAGCCAGGCGCAACTGCCGGCATCCGCCGATACGGCAGTGGCGCGGGCGTTCACGCAGGCATCCACCCTGCCGACTCAGGCCCTGCCGCCGACTCAGGTCCCGCTCAGTCCGGAGGTCATGCGGGCGCTGCAACATTCCATTCCCGGGGCGACCTTTACCGGGCCTACCTCCTTGCCGGCCGCAACCACAGCCGGAGCGGGCGGCGCAACACGCTAGTCGAAGCAGTAGCGGTTCGCAAGAGATTCGTGGCAGCATTCACCAACATTCTGTTTTTCCAGGAGAAAACGCATGGCTTCCTTTTCCATTCCGCTGACAGGGTTGAACGCCGATCAAACGGAGCTCAACACCATTGCAAATAACATTTCCAACCTGAACACGACCGGATTCAAATCGCAATCCACCTCGTTTGAGGACCTGTTCTACCAACAAGTCGGCTCTTCCGGTTCCGGAGATCCGGTGGTACAGGGCCAAGGGGTCAAGGTGGCGGCCAATTCAACGGACTTTACGCCGGGCAGCATCGATACCACCGCGGGCAGCGCGAGCGACGTCGCCTTGACCGGGAACGGTTTTTTTGTGCTCAACAACGGCGGGGTCCAGGCATATACTCGCGCGGGAAATTTTCAAACGGACCAGAACGGCAATCTGACGAGCGTCGACGGCCTTGCGGTGATGGGCTACCCCGCCAGCCATGGGGTGGTCAATACCAATGCGCCGCTGACGGCGATCCAGATTCCCCTGGGCGCCACCCAACAGCCGCAGGCCACCACGCAGTTTTCCTTGAATGCGACGAACCTGAATGTCAGTGCGGCCGTCGGTACGGTCGTTCCCGCGCAAGTGACCGTGTACGATTCGCTGGGGCAAAGCCATGTGGCCACGGTGAACTTTACCAATGCAGGCGCCAATACGTGGAACTATGCCATCTCGCTGCCGGCGGGCGATTATACCGGAGCGACCGCCAACACCGCTGGAACGCTGACTTTCAATAGCAGCGGCCAGTTGACGTCGCCGGCCGCAAACGTGACCGGCATCAGCTTTGCAGGCTTGACGGACGGGGCCAGCAATCTGAGCTTCAGTTGGGGCCTGTACAACGCGAACAACAACCCCACCTTGACCCAGGCGGCCTCGGCCTCGGCGGTTGGCAGCACCACGCAGAATGGATATTCGAGCGGAAGCTACAGCGGTTTCTCGATCGGTTCCGATGGCACCATCTCGGTGCAGTTCTCCAATGGGCAGACGCAGGCCGTGGGCCTGTTGGCGGTGGCGATGGTCAATAATGAGCGGGGGCCTTGCGCGCGTCGGCGGCAATAATTTCTCCGCCACCCTTGCCTCCGGTCCGGCCACTGTAGGCGTGGCGGGCACGGGTGGACGCGGCACCATGGAGGGTGGAGCGCTGGAGGACTCGAACGTCGATATCTCCAGCGAATTCTCCAACCTGATTGTGGCGCAAAGCGCCTATGAAGCCAACGCGAAATCGGTGACAACGTTCAATACGGTGACCCAGGCCACCATCAACATGATTCAATGATCCAATGATTCAAGGGTGACGGTTGCGGTCTACCCAGGCGAAGCGGGCCCCCGAGCTGCTTCGCCTGGCAACCGGCCGGCCCACTCGGCGGGACAAGAAGGAACACTGCGGATCTAAGAGCTTTCTTACCTTGCCTCCCTCGATTTTGGCCCCATTCCTGCACTTCTTCATGGCGTCATGGGAAACACATCCACGCCCGCTCTTCTAAGAGCCTGTTCACGATCTTTTCAGGTTGGATACGCTTGAGGCATCAAGTCCGCTATATGCAGCAGGTCCTTCGGGGCGATAGTTCTGGAGCATGGAGCGCAGAAAGCACTATCCGAGCGATGTGAGCCGGGAACAGTTTGAGAGGGTACGTCCGTTGTTGGAAGGGGTACGAAAGCGAACCAAGCCACGGACAGTGGATTTAGATGAAGTCTTCAATGCGGTGTTGTAGCTGCTCAAGAGCGGCTGCCAGTGGCGTATGCTCCCCGAGGGACTTCCCAAGTGGCGCACGGTGCATTCGTACTTCGCCCAGTGGAGCGAGCCCGGCCCGGACGGTAGCAGCGTTCTGGAGCGGGCCTTAAAAAAAATCCATTGGCGAGGCCCGCATCAAACAGGGGCGCA
>JAJYVR010000203.1 GCA_021791935.1 Acidobacteriota bacterium | reverse complement strand
CGCTGAGCAAGTTGAAGCGCTGGCAACTGGAAGAGATTGTGCGCCGCTCGAACCTGGCGCAGGTGGAAGAGGTTCCGCAGGCGGTGTAGGGGAGTCTGGTTTTCCATCCCAACTCAAGCCACCCTTCGACAGGCTCAGGGCTGGCTTGAATGGGCCACCCGTCTGGGGTACCCGCTTCCCACCCTTCGCAAAAACGCGAAGGATGGGGCACCCGAAGGGGCCGGTAACCGCAAGGCGTCAGAAAGATTGAGGAGACGACGATGGCCGTACAGATGAGGACCATGTTGGTGGTGGCCGACAATTCCGGCGCCCGCAAGCTACAGGTGATCCTGCCGCTGGGCGGGTCCACCGGACGCAAGGCCGGCCTGGGGGACGTGGTGACCGCCGCGGTGAAGGAAGCCTCGCCGGATGGCCAGGTGAAAAAAGGCAAAGTGGTGAAGGCTGTCATTGTGCGCACGCGCAAGGAATATCGTCGCCGCGACGGGACCTACATTCGCTTCGATCAGAATGCGGCTGTGCTGATCAACGAAACGGGAGAGCCGGTGGGAACGCGCGTCTTCGGTCCAGTGGCCAGAGAGTTGCGCGAGAAGAGATTTTTGAAGATTGTTTCGCTGGCTCCGGAAGTTCTGTAAGCGAAACAGTTCGGTTTGATTTGAGAAACGCGGCCAGGGACGGGGCGAAGTTGACCGGTTTCGGCGCGAACGGGAAGTGAGACGAGAGTCATGGCAGGATTGAAGATTCGCCGCAACGATAAAGTGCAGGTGATCGCGGGCAAAGACCGAGGCAAGCAGGGTCGGGTGCTGCGCGTGATGCAGGACGAGAACCGCTTGCTGGTCGAGCACGTGATGATGGTGAAGAAGACGGTGAAGCCGAACCCGCAGCGCAACATCAAGGGCGGCATTGCGGAGCAGGAAAACCCGATCCAGATTTCGAACGTGATGCTGGTCTGCGGCAACTGCGGGCCGGTCCGGGTGGGCTTCAAGTTTGAAGGCGACACCAAGGTGCGGGTCTGCCGCAAGTGCGGACAGACGTTGGAAGGCAAGAAATAAGGGAACAGGGTTCAGGGAACAGGGCTTAGTTGCTCTGCAGCAAGGACGGATGGAAGATGGCAACCAGATTGAAAGAGAAATATCTGAAGGAAATCAAGCCGGCGCTGCTGAAGGAACTGGGCTTGAAAAACACCATGGCGGTGCCGCGGCTCGAAAAGATCGTCCTGAACATGGGACTGGGCGAGGCCACGCAGAACGTGAAGGTGATGGACCCGCTGATGGTGGATCTGGGACTGATTGCGGGACAGAAGCCGGTCGTGACCCGCGCGAAAAAGTCGATTGCCGCCTTCAAGGTGCGCGAAGGCATGCCCATAGGGGCCATGGTGACGCTGCGCGGCGACAAGATGTACGAATTCCTGGATCGCCTGGTTTCGACGGCGCTGCCGCGGGTTCGCGACTTCAAGGGCGTTTCGACCAAGAGCTTCGATGGACGCGGCAATTACACGCTGGGGATTCGCGATCAGTTGATTTTTCCTGAGATCGATTACTCCCGCGTCGACAAGTTAAAGGGAATGAACGTCACCATTGTGACGACGGCGAAAGACGATCGGCAGGCGCGGGCGTTGCTGCAGCACTTCGGCATTCCGTTCCGGCTGACAGCCTAAACAAGGCGAGAGGACAAGACACGTTCGATGGCAACTACAGCAAAAAGAGTCAAAGACAAGCGCAAGCCGAAGTTTAGCTCGCGCCAGCATAACCGGTGCAACCTGTGCGGACGTCCGCGGGCGTTCCTGCGGAAGTTCGGGATTTGCCGGCTCTGTTTCCGCAGCCTGGCGTTAAAGGGAGAGATTCCCGGGGTCGTGAAGTCGTCTTGGTAAGTGGCGTGGCGTTGGTCACAGGGGCTAAAGCCCTCTGATTTTGCCGCACTTACGGCACGACTTAAGTTGTGCCCTGATACAAAGCGGCGTTTTTACGCAGCGGCACAGGCTGCGCTGAACGCAAGTTGAAGTAGATTTCGATGCGCCTCGGTTTCTACAAGCGGGCGCAGGAACGGTCCTCGCAGGTTCCCGCCCAAGGCGGGCGAACGGGGGATCAAGGAGATACGATGAGTGTAAGCGATCCAGTATCCGATCTGTTGGCACGGCTGCGCAATGCGATTTCTTCGCGGCATGCGAAGTTGGACGTGCCAGCCTCCAAGTTGAAGGTTGAAATAGCCCGCATTCTGAAGGAAGAGGGCTACATCAGCAACTACAAGGCGACAGAGGAAAACAGCAAGCGTTTTCTGCGGGTGTATTTGAAGTACGACACCAACAACCAGGCGGCGATTCGCGGCCTCTCTCGCATTTCCCATCCGGGATGCCGGGTGTACGTGCATCGCGACGAAATCCGCCGCGTCCAGGGCGGATTGGGCATCAGCATCATTACGACCCCGAAGGGCGTGATGACAGGCCGTCAGGCGCGCCGCGAAGGCGTGGGCGGCGAGTTGTTGTGCGAAGTTTGGTAGGGCGGAACAGAGCAGAAACGCAGGTCCCTCGACTGCATCCCTGCTACGCAGGGATTTCGCTCGGGATGGCACAGTTGTTTTTGTGAATGGCTGCAGTGGAACGCGCGGGACGATAGTCCGCGCGGGACTCGCAAGCCGAAGAGAAAGAGAACCGCAAGATGTCGCGTATAGGAAAACAGCCAATTCCGCTGGGCAAAGGCGTCAAGTACTCGGTGCATGGCAATACGGTTGTGGTAGAAGGCCCCAAGGGCAAAGTGGAGCAGCCGATTCCCGGCGGTTTGAAGTTTGAGGAAAAAGATGGGCACCTCCACGTGGTTCGCCACGACGACTCGCAGGCGGCGATCCACGGATTGACGCGCGCCCTGGTGGCGAACGCGGTCCGTGGCGTGACGCAAGGATGGACTCGCGAACTCGACATTGTTGGCATTGGATACCGCGCGGAATTGAAGGGCAAGAATACGGTCGTGTTTACGCTGGGGTATTCACATCCGATCGAATTCCCGCTGCCCACAGGCATTGCGGCGACCATCGATCCCAAGCAGACCCGAGTGACGATTAGCGGGATCGATCGCCAGAAGGTGGGCCAGGTGGCGGCGGACATGCGTTCCTTGCGCAAGCCGGATCCATACAAGAACAAGGGCGTTCGCTATTCCGACGAGAAGCTGAAGAAGAAGGTTGGCAAGACTGGCGCCAAGTAATCCAGGGCCGGCTGGCCAAGGACTACGAAGTTCAGAACCGAACGGGGATGCAGGGCATCTCCGCTGTTAGGAAGGAAACACAAGTATGATTACGCAGATTCGACGCAACTCCAATCGCCAGCGGGTGCATGACCGCATTCGCCGCAAGATGCAGGGAACGGCGGAGCGTCCTCGGCTGAATGTCTATCGCTCGTTGAACCAGATTTATACGCAGTTGATCGACGACCATACCGGGACCACGCTGGTGTCGGCTTCCAGCGTGACCGCCAAGTTGAAGACCGGCGGCAACGTTGCGGCGGCCAAAGAAGTGGGCAAGCTGATCGCGGAGAAGGCCAAGGAAAAGGGCATCGAGAAAGTGGTGTTCGACCGGGGCGGATATCTCTATCACGGACGGATCAAGGCGCTGGCAGATGCCGCGCGCGAAGCGGGACTCGATTTCTAGGCTGGGATTTTTTGTTGCGCGAAGGAAACGCAAGGTCCTTCGCTTCGCTCAGGATGACGCGGTTGTATTTGTCTGCTGACGGTCTGAAAGGAAAACGGACGGAATGGCAATCATCAAGAAAAAGCTGGAAGCTGGACAGTACAACCTGAAGGACCAGGTGGTCTCGATCAACCGCGTGACCAAGGTGGTGAAGGGCGGCAAGAACATGTCGTTCGCGGCGCTGGTGGTGGTGGGCGATGCGTCTGCCGGAGTGGTCGGATTCGGCTCCGGAAAAGCGAAGGAAGTTCCGCAGGCGATCCGCAAAGGCATTGAGGCGGCGAAGAAGCACTTGGTGCGCGTGAATATGACGGACACCTCCATTCCGCATCAGGTCCTGGGACGTTTCGGTTCCGGCCAGGTGTTGCTGAAGCCGGCGCCGGAAGGCACGGGCGTCATTGCGGGCGGCGCGGTGCGGGCCATCATGACCTCCGTGGGAATCCAGAATGTGCTGACCAAGAGCCTGGGCTCGGCGAACCCGCACAACGTGGTGCGGGCCACCTTCGACGCCATGGTGCAATTGCGCGACAAGCGCGATGTGGCTGCCCTGCGCGGCAAGCCGGTAGAGGAGTTGTAATCCAATGGCAGACAAAAAAACATCAGGGAAAAGCGTCGCGTCGAGGACGATCCAGATTGAGTATTACCGCTCCGCCATTTGCACCCCGGACAAGCACCGGAAGGTCGTCAAGGGGCTGGGCTTTACGCGTTTGCGGCAGGTTGTGGAGCGCGAGGATACGCCTTCGGTGCGCGGCATGGTGAAGGCGATCCCGCATCTGGTGCGCATTCTCGGCTAGGCGTCAGAGATTACGATTGAGTTGGCTGCATCCCTGCGGGCCGATCGATTTCCGCAGGCGAATTGAGGGACGGGGACCATGAATTTATCGAACTTACGGGCACCAAAAAAAGCGAACTCGGGCAAAAAGCGGATTGGCCGCGGTATGGGATCGGGCATGGGGAAAACGTCCACCCGAGGCCACAAAGGGCAGGGGTCGCGGTCGGGTTCAAGCCTGATGCGCGGATTTGAAGGCGGCCAGATGCCGCTGCACCGGCGTCTGCCGAAGCGCGGATTCACGAACATCTTTCGCGCGGAATATACCGTGCTGAATCTGGACCGCATCGCGGAATTCGCGCAGGATGAGCTGACCTACGAGAAGCTGGTGGCGCTGAAGCTGGTGCGGAAACGCAATGCGCTGGTCAAGGTGCTGGGCGTGGGCGAGTTGACGGTGGCTGTGACCGTGCATGCGCACAAGTTTTCGAAATCGGCCCAGGAAAAGATCGAAAAGGCCGGCGGAAAAGCCATTCTGATCGGCGAGTAAGACAGGCAGGAGTCGCATGCTGGACAAGCTGTTAAACATTTTTCGAATTCCAGACCTGCGCAAGCGGGTGTTGTTCACGCTGTTCATTCTGGCCATTTACCGGCTGGGCGCTCACGTCCCCACGCCTGGAGTGAACACCAAGCTGCTGGAGCAGTTCTTTGCGCAAAACAGCAGCAGCTCCCTGGGTCTGATCGATATGTTCAGCGGCGGCAACCTGCGCCGCTTGACGGTATTTGCGCTGGGCATCATGCCGTACATCACGGCCGCCATTATTTTCGAGCTGCTGACGGTGGTGTACGAGCCGCTGGCCCGCCTGCAAAAAGAAGGCGACATGGGCCGCAAGAAGATCACCCAGTGGACGCGCTACATGACGGTGTTTCTGGCGGTGGTGCAGTCGTTTGCGATCGCGTTGACGCTGGTGCATGGCTCCGGCAGCGTTCCGTATGTCACCAATCCCGGCCCAGGTTTTGTGTTGATGACGATCCTGACGCTGACCGCCGGGGCGACGTTTGTGATGTGGCTGGGCGAGCAGATTACGGACCGCGGCATCGGCGAGGGGATGAGCCTGCTGATCTTCGCCGGCATTGTCGTGGGAATTCCCAACGGCGTTGGGGACCTGATTGGGAAAGTGCAGACGCAGGCCTGGGGCGGATTTACCGTACCCGCGGTCATTATCCTGCTGGGAGTGATGCTGGCGGTGGTGGCCTTCATCGTATTTGTGGAGCGCAGCGAGCGGCGGATTCCGGTGCAGTACGCAAAACGCATTGTCGGGCGGCGCCTGATGGGCGGCCAGTCGACGCATTTGCCGTTGCGGGTGAATGCCGGCGGCGTGATGCCGGTCATCTTTGCGGCCTCGATCCTGTCCGCGCCGATGTTGCTGGCGCACGCGAACATCGGCGGGTTCTCCTTCCACGACAGCCGTTTCTTCGGGCCGATTTTCGACGCCCTGAATGTCGGCGAGCCGTGGTATGAACTGCTGTATTGCGTGGCGATTTTGTTCTTCGCCTATTTCTACATTTCCATCATCTTCCGACCGGACGATATCGCCGACAATATGCGCAAGTACGGCGGCTTTATTCCGGGCATCCGGCCAGGCAAGCGCACGGCGGATTACGTCAACGACATTCTGACGCGCCTGACACTGGTGGGCGGACTGTATCTGATTATTGTTTCGCTGATCCCGCAGTTCATGATCAGCGGGATTCATCTCAATCATCTCTGGCTAGTGGGCGGATTCTTCGATCGGCTGCCCACGTGGGTGACGAACGGACTGGGCGTCAATTTTTATTTTGGCGGCACGTCCCTGCTGATCGTGGTCGGGGTGGCGATGGACACCATC
>JAJYVR010000202.1 GCA_021791935.1 Acidobacteriota bacterium | reverse complement strand
TTTCATGTCACCATGCAGCCCAGCGGCTTGCCGCCGGGCTTGTTCGCGTCCATTCTCTGGCTGATTTTAGTTTGGAGGCTGCGCGCCTATTTTGCGCCCTTATTCACGCAAAAAGCAGTTGAGAAATAATTCGCGCATTCCCCCACGCGCGCTACCAGGAGAAAACCATGGAAGCAACTCCATATCTCAATTTCAACGGCAATTGCGAGGCAGCATTCAAGTTCTACGAACGACACCTTGGCGGAACAATCGAAGCGATCCACACCTACGGCGGTTCCCCGATGGAGGACCAATTGCCGCCGGAGTGGCGAGATAAAGTGATGCATATCCGCATGAAGGTCGGCACAAGTGTGCTGATGGGGTCGGATGCGCCGGGAGGCCGCTATCAGGCGCCGCAGGGATTCTCGATCTCGCTGAACCTGAAGGACGCCGCCGAAGCGGACAGAATTTACAGGGCGCTTTCGGTCAACGGCAATATCGTTATGGCGATCCAGCAAACGTTTTGGGCGAAGCGGTTCGCCATGTTTACCGACTCATTCGGTATCCCGTGGATGATTAACTGCGAGTAAGCCGGTCCATCTGTCGATTTAAGATGTCAGCGGGCGAACTGGAACAATGGTTCATGCGCCCTTCAACGCCTGCGCATATTTTTCCGGCAGCGCCCGTTTTGTCAGGGTGTGGTCGGTGACAACGTGGACGGTTTCACCTTCCGCGAGCAACTGCCGATCGCCGACTCGCACGACGCGATAGCGAAACTTCAGGACCGCGCCGCGCACGCCAGTCACGCGAGTCTCAACGATCAGCTCGTCATCGTAACGAGCAGGAGATTTATAGCGGCAATTCACTTCTACTACAGGAATGAAGCAGTCGTCATCGACTTCCATGGTCTTGTAATCGAACCCGAGCTGGCGCAGCAATTCCACGCGGCCAATCTCAAACCACACCAGAAAATTCGAGTAGTAGACGACGCCCATCTGGTCGGTCTCCGCATACCGCACGCGCAAACCAACCTCACCTGCCACACGATTGCTGCTGGAATGCGATTCGTTCACGCTTCGATCTCCTCTAAGGGTGGACAGTGGTTTTGCTGCGTTTACGGGAGGGCCAGTTGGGCGTGCGCCGTTCCAGGAATGCGGACACACCCTCACGAAAATCTTCAGTACCGCGCGCGTTCGCATTCATCTCGACAGCCGCCTGCAGTTGACGATCGAGCCGCTCTTTGACATGGGCGGAAAGCAATTGCTTGGTGGCGCGCATGGAGTCGGGACTGTTCTTCAGCAGTTGATGCGCCAGTCGCATGGCGCGCTCCATCAATCCAGAATCGCGCACAACTTCATTCACCAGGCCCATCTGGCGGGCTTCTTCCGCGGTGATCAGCCGCGCCGTCAGCAACAAATCCCGCGCCTGCTTTTCGCCCACCTGCAAGGTCAGGAATGAGGAAACGATCGCCGGAATAAAACCGATGCGCGCCTCTGTGTATCCGAATTTGGCTTCTGGGACTGCCAGCGTGAAGTCGCACACCGTCGCCAGTCCCATGCCCCCGGCAATGGCGTGCCCGTTGACCGCTGCGATAGTGGGAAGCGGCAGGTCGTACAGACGGCGAAGCAGATGCGCCATCCGTTCCGCGTCTGCATTGTGCTGCGGCAGCGTTTTGCCGATGAGGGACTGCGTGTGCTCCAGGTCGAGTCCGGCGCAAAAAGCTGGCCCCCTGCCGGTCAGGATCAAGACGCCGGAATTTCGATCCTCCAGACTTTCAAGGGTCGCGATCAACTCATCGATCATCTGCGGAGTGAGCGCGTTGCGTCGCTCGGAGCGATTGAACGTGACGGTGACGATGTCTTCCGTCTCCGCGATGTACAGCGTTTGATAGGGCATGCGACCCTCAATCGAAAGAACCGGGGGAACGAATCATGGTACCCGGTGAGAGGCGCTTGCGTCATCTATTTCGCGTTTGTCCATTGCACGTTTGTCATGGAGGATCGCCCGCCTTCGCATTGCCTTTCCAACCTACAGGCAATCCCCGCCTTTCCTCATCTACCAGCCAGCGCCGCAGTTGCAGAATGTCATTCGCGCGCGCGATTCCGATCGGTTTTGAATTTCCATGCGGCTCCACGACGATCACGTTTTCGACATCCTGCAACAACATGCTGCGGCTTACCCGATCCACCAGTTCGCCAGGATGCGCCAACACGTAATCTTTTCGCGCCAGTTCACGCATTTTGAAGTGATGATCGGGAGGCTCAACCCGCAAAAGGTCGTGGGACTCGACGATACCGACCAGAGACCCATCCGATTCGACCACAGGCAGCAAATTCAGGCCCTGAGGAGTAAAGTCGCGCAGGACTGTCCTAAGCTCGGCGTCGGCGGGAATGACGCTGAATTGCTTATGCATGACCTGGTCGATCCGCGCGCGCATCAGCACTGGCACGGAGTAGTCCTGCGATACGATCAGTCCGCGCTTTACCAACTTGCCGGTCATGATCGAGTCCGGGCTGAACAGGCGCACAAATCCGTCGGAAACCATAACGCAGACGATGAGCGGCAACAAGGAATTCGGATTGTGGCTCAACTCAAACAAAAACACAATGCTGGTGAACGGGGCTCGCGCGATGCCGGCGAACACCGCTGCCATGGCCACCAGCGAGTAGAACGCGGGATCGCTGACGAAGTGGGGAAAGAAATGCTGCCAGAACATTGCGTAGACTGCGCCAATGCCGCCACCGACAATCAACGACGGAGCGAACACGCCGCCTGTGGTGCCCGATCCGAGAGAAATCACCAAGGCCCAGAACTTCGCCACCGAGATGCCGATCAAATTCGCAACGGTGAGGCGGTCATTCAACATGCTGCGAATGGTGTCGTAACCAGTGCCAAACACCTGCGGATAAAAATATCCGATCGCGCCGAGAATCAATGCGCCAATGGCTGGCGCCCAGATAAGCCGGCGTCGAATGGGTAAATGATCGAAGAACTCCTCCAGCCAGAACAAGGCGCGAATCATGGCGATGCCGATGCTGCCCATCAAAATGCCCATCAGCGCGAACAGCCATAGCTCGTTCATGTTGACCAGCTTGAACGCCGGTGTGGGGAACAGCGGCGTCCACCCCGCAAAGTGAATGCGCACGCCGGTCGCCACGGCAGCCGCGAATGCCACCGGAATGAAGGAGCGCGCGCGAAATTCAAACAGCAGAAGCTCCACCGCGACCAAAATCCCCGCAAGCGGAGCGGTGAACGTGGCCGCCATGCCCGCCGCCGCTCCCGCAGCCAGCAATACACGCCGGTAATACGGCGAGAGACCGATGGCCTGTCCGAACAGCGACCCGAAGGCCGCTCCAGTTTGGATGATGGGGCCCTCCGCCCCGAACGGTCCGCCCGTGCCAATGGCGAACGCAGTAGCCAGCGGCTTCAGAATCGCAACGCGAAGACGCATTCGGCTTTGGCCGAAAAGGACTGCCTCCATGGCTTCTGGAATGCCATGACCTTTCAGCGTCGGTTCCCAGTAATGGACCATAAAACCGACCGCCAATCCGCCGATGGGAGGAATCAGGACGACCCATAGACCGAGATGATTGTGAGCGGGGTAGGTGATGGCGAACGACAGCTTGCCGTAAAAGAAAATGTTGGTAAAGAGGTAGATGAGTTCCAGAAGCCCTTGCGCAACAAGGCCCCCGATCAGGCCCACCAGAAGCGCGTAAGCGGATACTTTGACGACTTCCGGCTCCAAGGCAACGCCGAAGAAACCCTTTTTCGGCAGCTTCGCATCGGCCTGGGCTGTGTTGTCGGAGTTAGGCAAGTCGGCCATCGGAGACCTTCTTCCATCTATCGTGCTACAGAGGTTTTCTACATATCTGCGCGGCAAATCTTCGAGATGGGCCGGCCTTCAAATCCGTGTTCGACCATTTGAAAACCATCTGCATGAATTACTGAAATCAAGTGAGGGCGGCCTCGTACACCGGCTCCCTGGCCCCTCCGCCGCGCAACTTCAACGCCGACAGAATATCGGTCTTCGTCAAAATGCCTATCAGCCTGCCGTCCGCGGAAGTCACGAGAAGCATGTGGTAGTCGTGCTCGTCAAGCAACAAGCGTAGAGCTTCCGCAATGTCGCAGTCGGGAGCAATTTTCTTGATCTTTTTTTCGGCCAGGTCTTCAACCGTCCTGATCGTCCACTCCCTGGGAGGGACAAGCCCAAGCGACGAAACCGACATGATTCCAACAATAACGTGGTCTTTCAAAACTGGAAATGTGATGTGCCTGTGATGCCTGCAAATGTTGTCCGCGAACTCCCGCAAAGTGGAGGACGCCACAGCGGAAATCACATTTTGCTGCATCACTTCCGTCACGGAAATCTTCTTCAATTCCTGGATGCGAACGCCTTCGTGCAAACGCTGGTCGCCGGAGGCCGACGCCTCGCCGGAAACGGCATAGGCGACGGCGGCGCCAATCAAAGCGGGGACGATGAAGGCATGGCCGCCCGTGGCTTCCGCAACGAACACGACTGCGGCCAGCGGCGTCTTATATCCGGCTGCGATGAACGCCGCCATCCCCACCGCCGCATACAATTCCACAGAACTGGAATGGACAATCGACTGAGCGAAGGCAGCCCCGAAACTGCCTCCAGTTAGAAACAGCGGGACGAACATGGCGCTGACGCCGCCGCTGGCAAGGGTGAAGAGCGTCGCAGCCAGCTTGAGCACTCCGAAGACAACCAGTTCCAGCGAACTGTGGTGGTGACCCAGAATCTCTTCGACCGCTTCATAATTTGGGCCGAGCGGGACCATGGCCCCGTGAAACAGCGACAAAAATCCGAGGCCGCACACTCCGGTGAGGAACCCTCCCATCGTCAGCTTCAGCCAATGTGGAATGCCCCAGTGGACCATGAACACGCGTGCGCGGCGGAACGTGATCGTGAAGGCCATGGCGACCTGGCCGATAAGAACGCCGAGCAGTGCGCACCACAGAAGATCGCGGCCAGTGAACGAAGTGGCGCTGGCAAAATTGAACAGCGGCGTTGCCCCCAGAAAAAACGCCAGCGTCACGTAGGAAACGACTGAGGCGATCAGGGAAGGAAGCAGCGCCTCATGCGCCAGGTCATCCTTGTAGGGCATTTCCAGCGCAAAAACGAGGCCGGTCATCGGCGCGCGAAACACCGCTGCCATTCCGGCCGCGGCGCCGCTGATCAGCATGATTCGCCGGTCGCGCGGTTCCAATCCGACGCGCCGCAACTGCTTCCATAGCCACGATCCAATGGCCCCGCCGCCATAGATGCTGGGCCCTTCCAGGGCAGCGCTGCCGCCAAATCCAACCGTGGCAATGGCCGCCAATATTTTCGGAAAGAACGATCGAACATCAATCGCGCCCTGGTGTTCGTGATACGAACGAATAATTTCTTCTGTCGAATGTTCGTCGGGATCGGGAGTCAGAAACTGCATGATGAGTCCCGTCGCCGCGAAGGCAGCCGTCATCACCGGAAGAACCGTCCACGGTCGCCGCAGGAAAAGATGCAACACAGGGGGCCACAGTTCTTTCAGAATGATGACGGCAATGGCGGTGACGGCAAGTCCCGTGGCAATGCCGATGATCGGCGCCAGCAGAAGCCATTTATGCAGGTCGCGCGTATAGGTGGCGGCCAGGTCTTCCGAGACCATGGGAAAGTATTTGCGCAGCAGCGGATGGGCAATCAGCCGAGACTTGAATCCTGCGTTGGTCTTGGTCGTCGTCGTTTCTGCCGTCACAATTTTCTTATCCATTTCTTTTCCGATTGCGGTGCGGTACGCCGCGACTTTTGGTATTCACGACATTTTGCAGCGCCTGGATCAAGAGCGGCCCTTGCAGATTCAGCTCCTGCAAATGGACCCGCGAAAGCCGGCCAAGCACTCTTTGGCCGCGGGCCGTCGTTCGCAGGCACACTCGGCGGCGATCTTCCGGATCGGTTGCGCGTACAAGCAGACCTTCTTTTTCGCAGCGATCGACCAGTTCCACGACCGTGTTGTGCTTCAGCCCCAGGGCTTCGGCCGCGAATGCGATGGAAGGAGAAATACCGGCCGGCACACCGGCGACTGTCAACAGAAGCTGGTGCTGCTGCGGATGCAGACCCGCTTCGTTCGCCGCATTTTCACTGACCAGAAGAAACCTGCGCAACTGGTGCCGGAACTCCGCCAATGCCCGATGGAGAGGCTGATTCGGGTCCTGCTTGGCGCGCGCGGCGGTCATGCGTAGATTATATCGTATTACGATATAACTCCGCCCTCTGGGTTGCGCGGTCCTACTGCATCGGCGGGCCGAAGTCGGCGGAAATCCCATGCGTGCGAGCCAGTAGGTCCGTCAGC
>JAJYVR010000201.1 GCA_021791935.1 Acidobacteriota bacterium | reverse complement strand
AGGTGCAACCCGCCTTCGCGCACTTCGCCAGGTACCTCGCGGCCCAATACATTCCGAATGCACGGAAAAACCCGGGCATCTGGGCCAACAAGAATGGCGATGCGTGCTACGCCTACCTGGTCCAGAGTTTTACCACCACTGACCTGACTCCCGATCAGGTCTACCGGATTGGAACCGCGGATGTGGCGCGCATTGAGCCGCAACTGTTGGCCGTCGTGCATCAGCTTGGTTACAAGGACCTGCGCACTTTTCACGAAGCGCTCGTCAACAATCCCAAGGAGCACGCGCAATCGGGCGCGCAGCTCCTCGGCTTATACCAGCGTTATGTGGACCGAATGGAACCGAAGCTGCCCGACCTGGTGACGAAGCTTCCAGATGCACCGCTCAATGTCGTTCCCATGCCGAGCTTTGGCTCCGCCGATCAAGTCCCCGCGGACTATCAACCCGGCACGCCGAACGGCTCTCGCCCCGGAGAGGTCCGCGTAAACACGACCGACGCCGGCAAGCGTCTGCTGACCCAGGTGGAGGCGATTGCCTATCACGAGGGCGTCCCTGGCCATCATCTGCAAATTTCCTTGGCGCAGGAACAGACCGGGATTCCAGAATTTCGCCGCTTTGAAATGTACACCGCGTTCGTCGAGGGCTGGGCCTTCTACAGCGAGCAACTGGGGAAAGAAGTCGGCTTCTATCAAGACCCGTACAGCGAGTACGGTATGCTCGAAAATCAAATGTGGCGCGCCGTTCGCCTGGTTGTCGACACCGGCGTTCACTATAAGCATTGGACACGCGACCAAATGGTGCAATACTTCCACGACCATACTGCAATGGATGACATTACCATCCAGGAAGAGGTGGATCGTTACATTGCGTGGCCGGGCCACGCCCTGGCCTACGACATTGGCCGGCTGAAAATTCTGGAACTGCGCACAGAGACGCAAAAAGCGCTGGGAAAGAATTTCGATCTTCGCGCCTTTCACGATGAAGTGCTCGACTCCGGAGCTTTACCTCTCGATGTTCTCCAACAACGCGTCGAGGAATGGATCAAGCAGCAAGAGACGGCCCATGAAAAATAGAATCTTCATCGCCAATGGTCGGTGAAATCGCAAGGAGTCATTCTGAACGGAGTGAAGAATCCAGAGAATGTTGACCTCGTTTGCGCCGCTGTCACCCTCTGGATTCTTCGCTACTCTCAGAATGACAAACCATTTCCACAAGAAATAACGGAAGGAAACTAGATCAATGGCCAAGAAAAAAGAAAATTTCAAGCAGGAACACGCAGCCGCCTCGAATACGAAAGTAGCGATGCTGGGTGCGGGCAAAATGGGCGGCATTCTGCTGCAGGCATTCCTGAAAAATGGTTTGTTCCGTCCAGAAAATATCCGCGCCACCGTGCAACATCCGGAGCGCGCAAAAATGCTCGCCGGACAGTGGGGAGTTTCTGTTTCCACAGACAATCTTGCCGCCGCGCGCAACAGTGACCTGATCCTGCTGGGCGTCAAGCCGCAAACGGTCCCTGAGGTCCTGGCGCAGATTCGTCCCGCGCTGACTGCAAAGAAGACGATCGTCTCTTTCGCGGCATCGGTGAAAACCAGCGCCATTGAAAAAGCCGCGGGCGTCGATCTGGCGGTCATTCGCGCTATGCCCAACACGCCGTCTTTGTTGGGTTGCGGAGCGACGGCATTGTGCCGTGGCAAGTTCGTCACCGACGAGCAACTCGCGATCGCGGAAAAAGTTTTCGCCAGCGTTGGCCGCACCGTCACCGTGGATGAGAAACATATGGACGCCGTCACCGCGCTTTCCGCAAGCGGCCCGGCGTACATCTACATCATTCTGGAATCCCTGGCCGAGGGTGGCGTCAAGGTCGGCCTGCCGCGCGACATTGCCACGCTGCTGGCCGCGCAAATGACTCTGGGCGCTGCCGCCATGGTTCTTGAAACCGGCAGCCATCCAGCGCTGCTGAAAGACGCCGTCACCACGCCTGCAGGTTGCACCATCGACGGCATTCTGGAGTTGGAAGAAGGCGGCCTGCGCGTCACGCTCATCAAGGCCATCATGCGCGCCGCCCAGCGCGCAAAAGAATTGGCATCCAGTTGACAGCACGCTACAAAGAGATTCGCATGCCAGTCTTCCTGGTGACGTAGGACGCAGTAGTGCCTTCGCCCACTTGTAAGAGATATGTTCCTTGAGTACAGATTGAAAAGAGCTTCATTTTTACTTCCCTTGCCAAGGATCGAGTAGCTTCACCACGATGTCCTGCACATCGCTTGTGTTGCGGGTGACAAGCGTCAGCGCATGCGCCGCTGCGGTGGCCGCCAGCAGAGTATCGATCACTGGGCGGGATCGTTGCGCGGAAAGTTCTCCCCAAACCGTCGCCGCGGCCGCATCGATGCCCAGGATGCGGTCGACAAAACTGTACTCCAGCCCATCCACCCAGGCGGCAAGCTTGGCTGCGGAATCCGGGTCGGACCGCTTTTTCAGCGCCACGCCTTTCCTCAGCTCTCCCAGCGTCAACACGCTGATGTAAAGTGCCGAGGGTTCGGCAGCCGAGAGGAACTCGACGACTCGCGGGTCGGCCTGCTTTTTGCGGGTCTCGGTGAGCACATTGGTGTCCAGCAGATATTGCAGCGGCGCGTTCACAAGCTGACCTCGCGCCCCGTATCGGCATCGCGTTCGACCTCAAAGCTATCGACCTTCGGACCGCCGAGCAGATAGTCCCTCAGATTCGGCTTGTGGGCCGTAAGTGCGCGGTAATCCTCCATGGAAAGAATGACCGCCCGTTCCGAACCGTGCCGGGTGATGATTTGCGGGCCTTCCGTACTGGCTTGCTCGATCACTTCGCTTAGACGAGTTTTCGCTTCCTGTACTTGCCAGACAGCCATATCCTTATCTCCATCTATTTCAGCTATAATTATAGATGTTATGACTATATTATGAAGAAAATCTCGACCTCCACGAGCTTTTTCCGTGTCGTATACCCTTAGGAGACAGCCGCTCACATCCTTGGGCCGTAATGCGAAAATCGTGGAGAAGTAGTTTCCGAGCACCCTGGCATGGTGCGGATGAAGACCAGGGTGGGTGGCACTCGCATTTTGGATGTCATGTTTGGCGAACAACTGCCAAGGGTTTGTTAGCCATTCAGCAATGCAATCGCGCCAACCTGGGAATTGAATTGGCACTCTGTCCGTTGCGAAAGGCAAGTTGACGATTCATACGACGCTCTACGCCGCCCTGTTTACCGCAGCCGTGCTCGGCTTTCGCCATGGCTTCGACTACGACCATATTGCCGCGATCGCGGACGTGGTCAGCGTGCAAACGTCGAGACGTGTCGCCATGAAACTCGGCATGATCTATGCCCTGGGTCACGCGCTTACCGTCGCCGGACTGGGTTCCATCGTCATCCTGCTGGGAATCAGCCTGCCCGCGGGCATCGATCGCTGGGCGGAGCGGCTGGTCGGTCTTACATTGCTGCTGCTCGGAATCTACGTTCTGGGAACACTGGTGTTTCGCCCGGAAGACACGCTGCCGAAAAGCCGCTATATGCTGCTCCACGCCGGCTACCATCGCGCGCGCCTGGTATTCAAGCGGAGAAAAAAAGGGGCTCCCGTCGAAGCTTACGCGCCTCCGAAAAACTTCGACTCGCGTTCAGTATTTGTGATCGGCGTTGTCCACGGCCTGGGAGCGGAAACTCCTAGCCAGTTGATGATTTTCCTGCTCGCAGCCAACCTCGGCGGCGCTGCCCTGGGAATGCTGGGCCTGGGAATGTTCCTTGTCGGCCTGCTAACAATGAATGCCGCGATGACGGCATCGGCGGCGGGGCTGTTTGGCGTATCGCGGCATCGTCCACGCTTTCTATGGGTTGCTTCCGCATTGACCGCGGTCTATAGCCTGGCCATGGGGATCATCTTCCTCGCCGGTCGCGCTTCATTTCTGCCCACGCTGAATTAGGCCCACCGCAGCGGACCGATTCCTAGCACTGAATTCCGGCCTTCGCCAACGTCGCTTTCAGGCCCTTCATGCTGACGCGCGTCGAGGCCTCCGGCGTTCCCGCGCCCCGCCAATGCGTTTCCAGGCTGACGCCGTAGTGGTAGCCGTCCCGCTTGAATGCGCGGAACTGCCCCACCCAATCGATCACGCCGCTGCCGACAGGCTCCCACTCATACTGGCCGCTCGGCTTGCGAACAACATCTTTGCAGTGGCAATGGCCGATCCGCTTTTCCGGCAAAAGCTCAAAGCCGTTTGGATACGGTATGCTGCCCAGCGCAGCCGCGTTGCCCGGATCCCAGTTCAGCATAAAGTTCTTGTTCGGAATCGCGCGCAGCACGACCGCCGCTTCCTCTCCGGTTCCCGTATTGCAAGACATTTCATTTTCCAGCAGAAGAATTTTGTCGCTCTTCGCGCAGCGTTCCGCGGCCTCGCGCAGCTTATCGTCGATCGCCGCCCGATACGGCTTCGGATCGTCCAACCGCCAGAAATCGAAGCAGCGAATGCGGTCGGTTTGAAACGCTTTCGCCAGTTCGATGCAGCGTTCCAACACCTTGTCCTGTTGCGCGAAACCGAAGTCCGCTCCAAATTGGTCGCGACGTTCCGGGACCTTGGAAACCGGCGCGCCCGGCCAATCCACTTTGAACAACGGGCTGGCGATATCGGTCACGCGCAGCTTGTTCTTCTCTAAAATCTTCCGCGCTTCGGCGATTTCCGACGAATCCAGATCGACGATGTTCTTGTTCCACATGCCGCGGAGTTCGATCCAGCTCAGGCCGAAATCCTTCGATGCGATTTCGCACGCCCGGCCAAAATCCTGCGTGATTTCGTCGTTGATGACAGCAAGGCGAAAAGGACAGCTCATACCTGCACTCCTAGCTTGTGGATTAAATAATCCTTGCTCAACTCCGCGGACTGTTTCGGCGTGCGATCCACGCCGGTTCGCTCCCCATCCAGTTCCACCACACCCCAGCCTCTGAAGTTGATGGATCGCAATGCGTCGAAGATGGCGACGAAATTCACTCTTCCCTGCCCCAGCTCGACAAATTGATACCCGCTTTTTGTCGCCGCCGGCTCAACATCTTTCAGATGCAGAAACAGCAGTCGATCATGATACTTGCGAATGGCTTCCGCCGGATCGCCTCCACCCTGCAAGTAGTGGCCGGTGTCCAGTTCCAGCTTCACGTAACTAGGATCGGCAGCGTCGAGAATCGCGTCCACCTGCTCCGGCGTTTGCCCGATCGAGCCCATGTGATTGTGGAATCCGGTCTGAATTCCGTAATCGGCGGCGCGCTTGCCAATCTCCGTCAGCAGCATGCCTTCTCGTTTGTAGTCGCTGGGGGTGTACGTTTTCTGCGCGAAGGTGCCGATGACCTGCAGATATTTCCCTCCAGCCTGGTGCAGATACCGGGCGTGCGCGGCGTGGGTCTCCAGCATCTTCTGCTCCACCGCCGGATCCAGCGGAGCATCCCCGCTGGACAATGCCACGAACGTAAGATTGTGCTTGGCCAGCGTGCCCTTCAACGCATGTGGATCAGGATATTCGCCGAGAACGTTGGCCCGCAGTTGAATGCCTGGATAGCCAACCGCAGCGATGTCCTTGATCGCCTGGTTGTCGTTTTCTTTCCACGTAATCGCGGCATAGCCAATCTGGAGCTTCATGGGCCCGTGATGGATGGGCGTGTCGAAATAAGACAAATCCGCCGACGGATACAACAATGACTCTCCGGCAAGGGCATGCGCAGCGCGCACTGGAACAGAAACTGCCGCAGCCGTGGCGCCAAGGCCGACTAGAAAATCACGACGGGTAGACGACATGTACAAAACTCCTTCTTCAACAAACGCGGGCCAATCCTCTGCCACGGCAACGCCGAACGGCATTGCTCGCTCGGCCATGCGAAACGTCTCTCGGCCGAACGGCGGCAATTCGCCACGCCGGAACGATTCATCCTTTCCTATCGTACCGCCTCGTCCCGACCATGAAATGTTTTGGCCTTCTCCGGCTCGTTCCAAGGGCCCGGGGAGTCGCCGTTGCATGCGCGCTGGAATTGTTATTAGGATTCTGGATGGAAGTAGAATACTGTTGAACGGAAGTATACGTAATTGAATTCTCTTCGACGAAAAACCATAGCCTGCAAATCGTAATCGCACGGCAATCGCCCACTCTGGCTTGGCAGCTTCCGCTGGCAGCCATGGCTGCGGTAACGAAACCGGCTCCATCGCATCCCTGGATTTGCAATGCGAGAACTGCATTTTAGGAAAACAGACTCGACACGAAAGAACTGAACCTACGATCCGGGAGAATTTCTTGAGATGAAAATGACACGCTGCGTATTTCTGCCTTGCATCGCGCTCGCTTTCTTGCTGTCCTCCAATGTG
>JAJYVR010000006.1 GCA_021791935.1 Acidobacteriota bacterium | reverse complement strand
CACCTTGGCCGCCTGTCGAGGATCGCTGATCGAAACAAATACATCCGCCAACCGCAACCTGCCTTCCGTCTCCATAACACCTCCTGGAGACAAAAGAACACTTCACCACCACGCTGGGGAGTATCTAACCGGCTACATGACGTTCATGCGATTGCCCTGGGGCCCCACCCCAAGCCCTAATGGATGGTCTTCATCTTGCGGGAGAGAAAGTCCATCAACAGATATTGGCCCAGGTTTTCCGGCGTGGTGAAGTATGCCTTGCCCTTGCACATGGCCGAGACGCGCTGCACAAACTGTACCAGCCCTGGGTCGGAGGCCAGCATGAAGGTGTTGATCATGATGCCGGAGCGCTTGCAGCGGGCGACTTCTTCCAATGTTTCATGGACCACCAGCGGGTCGAGTCCGAAGGCGCTTTTGTAAATGCGTCCGTCGGGCAGCGTCAGCGCCGAGGGCTTGCCGTCGGTGATCATGACAATCTGCTTCATGTCTTTGCGCTGGCGGGCTAGGATGCGCTGCGACAGGCGCAGGCCTTCGCGAGTGTTGGTGTAGTAGGGGCCGACCTGGGCGCGCGCCAGTTGCGACAGCGGCAGCTCCTCGGCGGAGTCGTGGAACAATACCAGCGAGAGTGTGTCGCCCGGATATTGCGTGCGTACAAGGTGCGACAGCGCCATGGCCACGCGCTTGGCGGGCGTGAAGCGGTCTTCTCCATACAAAATCATGGAGTGGGAGCAGTCCAGCATGACCACCGTGGCGCAGGAGCTTTGATACTCCGACTGATGCACGTGCAAGTCGCTCGATTCCAGATTCAGAGGCAGCGTGAGGCCTTCGCGGGCCAGCGCCGCGCCGAGGGTGGCGGTTGCATCGAGATTTAACGTGTCGCCAAATTCGTACTGTCGCGAACCGCCGACGATCTCCACGCCGGTGGAAAGTTCGCGGGTATCGTGGCGGCCGAAGGAAGACTTGCCGAGGGAGCCGAGCAGGTCGCGCAAAGTTTTGTAGCCGAGAAAATCGAGCCCCTTGTCCGTCACCTGGAACCGCACCTCGGGCGCGGCGGCCGCGGTTTCTCCGCCGGCCGGGGACACGCGGCCGGGCTGCGGCGTTTGCGGCTGGCCCGCCGCGGCGGGCACTCCACGATCGAACTGGACAAAATTCTCCCGCTCCATGCGATCGAGCAACTGCTCAATCAGTTTTTCGATCTCGCCCTCGCCCGTGAGTTGATCGATCTGTTCTTGCATCGCGCCGCCATAGAGATCGCCGTACTCCAGCGCCTGCCGCACGGCCTGACGCAGGCTGTCGAGGGTCTGGTCGCCGCGCAACTCCTGAAAACGGTTGAAGGGAGACTGAAAGCCGGAATCCAGCAGAAAATCCGACAGCGCCTCCAGCAGGGATTCCATCTCCAACTCGTCGGCCAGGCTGCCCGTGTATTTGCTGTATCGAATGCGCTTCATGCTTTGACCTGAAAAACATCGTCCCCAAGAGTTCAGTTGTAGACTTTGCGGCCGCGTCGTGAGGCCAAGTCGTCGGGATCGCGTTCCGCGCCCCGTTCCTTGCGCTCGCCGGAATGGGCCTGCCTGTCGGGAGCGATAAAGCCGCGCTCCTCATTGCGGCTGATGAGGCGATGGGCCGCCATGCCTTCCAGAAGAAATTCCGCCGCCGACACGATCCGCTCCGGGGCGTCTTTGGCGCGAATGCCGAGGGTCGCCAGTGTTTCCATCAACCCCTGGATTTGACCCAATTCGGTCAGCATTGCAGCAGCAGGCTGGTCGTCCTGCATCTTGATGTTGCCGCCGAGGTTGAACCATTGCTCAATCTGCTGGGTATTGGCGCCGGCAAAATAATGGTCGAAGACCTGGGCAATGGATTGGCGCACAATTTCGCGTACCACGGTCTCCGATCCGCGTATCTCGCCCTCATATTCCAGTTCAATCTTTCCTGTGATGCCGGGCAGAGCGCTGTAGAGATCGCCGGCGCGGGGCACGGCCAGCGATTCGCCATGCTGAATGGCGCGCCGCTCGGCGTTGGAAACGACCAGCTCCATGGTGCTGATGGGCAGCCGCTGACTGACGCCACTGCGGCGATCGACCTTCTTGTCCTCACGCGCGGTGAACGCAATCTGCTCGACAATGGAGCGAATGTAACCGGGAATTTCGGTCTTTATCAGGCCGCGCTCGGTCCAGGCTTCCTGGCCGGTGATGGCGATGCCTTCGACCAACGTCAGCGGATAGTGGGTGCGGATTTCCGAGCCGATGCGGTCCTTCAAGGGCGTGACGATTTTGCCGCGTGCCGTGTAGTCTTCCGGGTTGGCGCTAAAGATCATGGCCACATCGAGGGCCAGTCGCACGGGATGGCCTTTGATCTGGACGTCGCCTTCCTGCATGATGTTGAACAGCGCGACCTGGATCTTGCCAGCGAGATCGGGCAGCTCATTCAGGGCAAAAATACCGCGATTGGCGCGCGGCAACAGGCCATAATGAATATTCAATTCGCTGGAAAGCTGCTGGCCGCTGCGCGCCGCTTTGATGGGGTCGAGATCGCCAATCAGGTCGGCCACGGTGACATCGGGAGTGGCCAGTTTCTCGACATAACGCCGATCGCGCGGCAGCCAGGCAATGGCCGTCGAGTCGCCATGCTCCGCAATGCGATCTTTGCAGGCTCGGCATACAGGCGCGTAGGGATTGTCGCGGATTTCACAGCCGGCAATATAGGGAATCGTTTCATCGAGCAGGGCCGTGAGGGCGCGTAAAATCCGGCTCTTCGCCTGCCCGCGCAGGCCGAGCAGGATAAAGTTATGCCGCGACAGCACAGCATTCACAATCTGAGGGACAACGGTGTCGTCGTAGCCGACGATGCCCGGGAACAGCGTCTCCTTGGCGCGCAGGCGTTCAATGAGGTGCTGGCGCATCTCGTCCTTTACCGTGCGGCGGGCAAGCCGCGCTTCAGAGAACTGAGTGCCGCGCCGCAACTCGCCCAGGGTTGCGGGAAGTTGGGATGGGTTCGACATGCCTGCCCCTGGGTCTTTAGACGAGGATTCGTGGGGAACGGTTCTTCCTTCTTTCGATGCGGCTTCAACCGGTCACGAACGGGGTGTGGATGCAAATCGAGCGACATTCCATCCACCGGCAACATGGAAGGTTGCCGTGGATGCAAGGCCACTCGGCTGAACCGTCTTGTCCGAATGGGTCACATGATGAAGCCATTGTGCGCGGCTGTCTTTAAGCCCACGGAACCGCGTTGCAGCTTGGGCAGGATCAATCGATAAAACTCCATCAACCGGGCGGTGCGCTCCTTGTCGGAGTGGAGGTGCAGCAGTTCCTGCTTGAACTCCAGATCCGCCGGGATGGCAGACGCCAGCAGGAAAGCCACCGGCTGATCCAGGTCCAATTGCGGAAATTCTGCAGCGGCATTTCCAGACAGCTCCATCATTTCCATGTGCAGCGCGGCACATTGCTCGCGATCGCGCCGGGTGGAGTAGGGCCCTTGTTCCGCCAGAAAATCCACCTCCGCTTGCAGAAAACTTCGTCCGTCGAGGAGCGATTCAATTTCAAAACGGCGCTCGCCGCGGCAGAGGATGTCAAGACGTCCATCCGGATAGCGGTGCATCACCGTCACAATTTTCGCTGTGCATCCGACAATCGCCAGTCCCTCGTGCCGGGTCCGCACCATTCCAAATTCGTCCTGACGCTGGAGGCATTCCCCGATCATCTCCTTGTACCGGTCTTCAAAGATATGCAGCGGCAGCGATGCCCCGGGAAACAGCACCAGATCGAGCGGGAACAACGGAATCCTCATTCTCTCTCTCCAGCTTGATTGATTTCAAGGCTTAGGCGCCTTGGTTCGCCAGCTCCTCCAGCATTCCCACCATCTCTGCCAACGCATGCTGGTTGCCGGTACGACGGGCGGACTCGATGCCGGCACGCAGGCGCACTTCCGCCTGCTGGGCGTTGCCGCTGGCCATCAACGTTTGTGCAGCCATTTGATAACCGGCGGTGTAATCGGGATGCAGTTGCTGCAGAGCATCAAACTGCTCCATCGCCAACGCAATTTCGCCGCGCTGGGTGTATTCGATGGCAAGGCCGTAGCGCGCAAACGCGTTGCCGGGGTCCTGCGCCAGAATTTCAGTAAATGCCGCCACTTTGTCCACGCTTATCATCCCCGGCGAGGAGGAAACTTCCTTCGCCCTCGGCCGCGACCTTCATGCTCCACCTTACGGCGTCGCCCGGCGCATCTCAAGCTATCATCCCGCAAGAACTTTCGCAGCGTAAAATAAAAGTTCCCTTTGCGGCGGCGTCTTCACATAACAGCCAGGCGCAATCCGAACCCAGGGCCCACATCAAGACGCCTACAGGAGCAGCAGCCATGACAGAGATCGCAACATCTTCGCCTCAGCCACGCGGCGTAGCCGAGTCTCAGTCGGAGATGACGGAGTTGGTATTGCCCAACGATACCAATCCGCTGGGCCATCTGCTGGGCGGGCGGCTGATGCTATTTATCGACCTGGTCGCCGCCATGGCGGCGTATCGGCACGCGCGCGCACACGTAGTTACAGCGTCGATGGAACACATCGATTTTATCGCGCCTGTGCATGTTGGCGACCTGGTGATATTGAAGGCATCTGTCAACCGCGCATTCAAAACTTCAATGGAAGTTGGAGTGAAGGCGTGGGTGGAAAATGCGATCGCGGGTTCCCGCCACCACGTTGCTTCCGCGTATCTCACCTTTGTGGCGATCGATGCGAATGGGCGACGGGTGCCGGTGCCGCCGTTGATGCTGGATGGACCGGAGGAAGCTCGAAGGTTTGAGGACGCAGGACGCCGACGCGAACGCCGCGAGCAGGAAAAAGAACGGAAACGGCAGAACAGAGTTGCGCTTGAGGCCACCGTCTAAATTTTTACGCGCGGCAGAGGCCCCGTTTTCCTGCACCGCGCAAAATCCGCGGCCATCGCAACTGCTTCGAATGCGCCGCCGTACAAGTTCAGTAAGGAGTTGGGACCACATGGGACATATGGGACAAGGCCCTGAAGGACCGCAGCCGCTGCCGGGGATTCGCCGCATCGTGGCTGTCGGCTCGGGAAAAGGCGGCGTCGGCAAAACCACGGTGGCGGTCAATCTGGCGATTGCGCTGGCCAAAATGGGAAACCGCGTCGGCCTGCTCGACGCGGATGTGTATGGGCCGAACGTACCGCTGATGATGGGCAGCCGGCAGCAGCCGAGGGTGCTGGAAGGCAATCGCATTGAGCCGTTGCAAGCCCATGGAGTGAAGCTGATTTCCGTCGGCTCCATCTCCCCGGGAGACAAGCCAATGGTGATGCGCGGGCCGATGCTGCACCAGATCATTCGTCAGTTTCTGCAACAGGTGCAGTGGGGCGAGCTGGATTATTTAATTGTCGATCTGCCGCCGGGGACGGGCGATGTGGTCATTTCGCTGGTGCAGACCGTGCCGCTGACGGGCGCCGTCATCGTTTCCACGCCCTCCGACGTGGCGCTGCAGGATGGCCGCAAGGCGATTGAAATGTTTCGCCAGGTAAATGTCGACGTGCTCGGCATTGTGGAAAATATGAGCTCCTTCACCTGTCCCCATTGCCATCATGAGATCGACATTTTTTCCAAGGGTGGCGTGGAGAGAACCGCGCGGGAATACCAGGTTGCTTTTCTCGGCTCAGTCGCGCTCGATCCGGAGATTCGCCATGGCGGCGACCGCGGACTTCCGATTTCGCTGGCGGGAGATCTTTCAGAGCAGGCGGCCCCATTTTACAAGATCGCGCGCCAACTGGCCGAACGGGCGCAGGAGCATGCGTCGAAAGAAACGAACATCCTGGAAATCCGCTAGCGGAATTTTCTTTCACCGAATCGCGCTTTAGGCATCGCTCATGATCCTTCCATTTGTCCGGGAATTTTTCGCGGACCTCGACAAGTCTCCTGGCATCGATCGCGTGCGGACCTCGCTGGTCAGCGGCGTGGGGCGGCGTCGCGTCTCCGGACTGACGGCGACAGCGCGCGCGCTGTATTTGCCGCTGCTGGCCCGCACCTCCAAGGTGCCGGTTTTCGTGGCGGTCGCCGACAATCGCGCCGCGGAGGCATTGCAACTGACGGTGCAGGCGGCCTGCGACTTGACGGGGGAACTTGATCGAACCGCCGTGGTCCGCCTGCCCGCGCACGATGTGCTGCCGTTTGAAAACCTTTCGCCGCATCCGGACATTCAGGAACAGCGCGCGGTTACGCTGTGGAAGATTGCTCGAGGCGCAGCCCGGCTCATCATCCTGCCGGTGGAGTCGGCGTGTTATCGCATCTTCGCAGCCGAGCATTATGCCAACCTAGCATGCACGCTGCGTCGCGGAGAAGAGGCCGACCCGGAAACTTTGGTCGCCCACCTGGCCAGCGTGGGGTATCAGCCTGTCGACATGGTGGAGATGCGCGGGCAATACGCGCTGCGCGGAGGCATCCTGGACATTTACCCGCCGGAGATGGATGCACCGCTACGCATCGAATTCCTTGGCGATGAAATTGAGTCGATGCGAAAATTCGATCCTGAGACGCAGCGCTCGTCCTCTCCGGTCGATGATGCAATCCTGCTGCCACTGACGGAAACGCCGATGATGAATGCGTTGTTGTCGCGGGTGCATACGCGGCTGAGTGGGCGGCGGCTGGAAGGTGAGAACGAGGCGCTGCACGAGGCCATCGAGGCGGAAGGGACCAATGTTTTTCCGGGCTGGGAATTTTTTGCGGTCGCGGCGTCGCGTCAGCACCAGACGGTGTTCGATCTGATTCCCAAATGCCGCATTTTCGTGGAAGAGCCGGGCATGGTGCAGAACCAACTGGAGCGCTGGTGGAACAAGGTGGAACAGCGCCACGAGCGCAGCAGCATCGACACGTTGTTTTCTCCCGCGGACTTGTATTTGACGCCGTGGGAGTGGCAGGCGCGCGTGGCGGATGCGCCGGGGCTCGACCTGGATCAACTGGGGACGGTCGATGTACTCGACGCGGACACCACTTCGCTGGGTGAGATTGAAATTCCAACGCGGCCGACGCTGCGACTGCACGGATCGATCCCTGCGTTGGTGGAGCAACTGCATTCGTTGGCTGCGCAGGAGACGCGCGTTGTGCTGGCCGCGGCCAACCAGGGCGAAGTGGAGCGGCTGGCCGGCATTCTGCAGGAGTATGGAATTTCGTATCGCATCGGCAGTCGAAGCGCGCATACCGGCAGCGAGACCATGTACGACGAGACCAGCTATTTGCGCGGCGACATGCGCGCTCCCGTGATTGTGCGGACGGAGATTTCAAACGGCGTGGTGCTGGAAGAAGCGCGCCTGGTTGTCTTTGGCGCGAACGATTTTTCCGATGAGGCCGACGTGACGGCGCGGCCGGTAGCGCGCAAATCGAAATCGAACACGGCCGCATTTATCTCCGATTTTCGCGACCTGACGATTGGCGATTACGTCGTGCACGTCGACCATGGCATCGCTCGTTATCTTGGCTTGAAGGAAATTTCGCAGGATGGCATGCATGTCGAGTTCATGATCCTGGAATTTGCGGAGGCGGCGCGGTTGTATGTTCCGCTGACGCGTCTCGATCTGATCCAGAAATATCGCTCGACCGATACCGGGCCGGCTCCCGTGTTGCATCGCCTGGGCAGCGCGCAGTGGACACGCACCAAAGCGCGGGTGAAAAAAGCCATGGCGGACATGGCGGACGAACTGCTGAAGCTGTATGCCGTCCGCAAGGCGGCGCAGGGGAATGCATTCTCCGCTGACAATCAATTTCAGCGCGAGTTTGAAGATGCCTTCGACTTTAACGAGACCGACGATCAAATTACGTCAATTGCCGACATCAAACGCGATATGGAATCGACGATGCCGATGGACCGTCTGCTGGTCGGCGACGTCGGGTACGGAAAGACGGAAGTGGCGATGCGCGCGGCCTTCAAAGCGGTGCAGGACAGCAAGCAGGTTGCCGTATTGACGCCGACCACGGTGCTTTGCTTCCAGCATTTCGAGACCTTCAAGCGGCGTTTCGCGGCGTTCCCGGTGCACATTGAAATGATTTCGCGCTTTCGCTCGCCGAAGGAGCAGAAGACAATTCTGGAGAAAGTGGAGCGGGGCAAGGTTGATATCCTGATCGGCACGCATCGCCTGCTGTCGAAGGATTTGAAGTTCCAGGACCTTGGCCTGCTGGTCGTCGATGAGGAACAGCGTTTTGGCGTGCGCCATAAAGAACGGCTGAAGCAGATGCGGCGAGAGATCGATGTGCTGGCCATGTCGGCCACACCGATTCCGCGCACGCTGCACATGTCGCTGGTGGGACTGCGCGATATGAGCGTCATCGAGACGCCGCCGAAGGACCGCATGGCGATTCAAACCGTGGTGGCGAAGTACGACGAGAAGCTGATTCGCTCCGCGATTGAGGTCGAACTGGAACGCGGAGGGCAGATTTATTTTGTTCACAACCGCGTGGACAATATCTACGAGATTGCCGCCAGATTGCAGGAGCTGGTGCCGCAGGCCCGCATCGGCGTGGGCCACGGACAGATGGGAGAAGCAGAACTGGAGCGGGTGATGCTGGCGTTCATGCATCACGAATACGATGTGCTGGTCGCGACCACGATTATTGAAAATGGACTCGATATTCCGCTGGCGAACACCATCCTGATCAACCGGGCGGACCGCCACGGGCTTTCCGAGCTGTACCAGTTGCGCGGTCGTGTAGGTCGCTCCAATCGCAGGGCTTATTCATATTTGCTGATTCCGCCGGACCGCGAATTGACGGACATTGCGCGGCGCAGGCTGGCGGCGCTGAAAGAATTTTCGGACCTGGGAGCGGGTTTCAAGATTGCGGCGCTGGACCTGGAGTTGCGCGGCGCCGGCAACATGCTGGGCGGGGAACAGAGCGGGCACATTGAAGCTGTCGGCTTTGAGTTGTACACGACGATGCTGGAGCAGGCGGTACGCGAACTGAAGGGCGAGGACCAAGTCGAGCGGCCATCCGTGCAGATGAATCTTGGGATTTCGCTGCGCATCGATGCCAACTATATTGAAGAGGAAAATCAGCGGCTCCGCATGTACAAGCGCATCGCCAGCGCGGAAAACGAAAGCGTCATCGAAGACATTTTGGCAGAGATGCAGGACCGCTATGGCGCCATGCCGGAGCCGGTGCAACTGCTGGTGACCGCCGGACGCCTGCGACTTCTTTGCGAGCAGACAGGGGTGGCGCAGATGGACCGCAAAGGGCAGATGGTGAGCGTTCGATTTACGGAAACCGCCAAGATCGATCTGGAAAAATTGATGCAGTTGGTGGCCCGCAACGCCAAGCGCGGCGCTCAATTCACGCCGCAGGGGGTGTTGCGCTTTCCTGTGAAAGCGACGGTGCCGACCGAGGTGCTGGCGGAATTGCGGCGGCTGATTGAAGCCCTCGCAACTCCGCTGATTTTGGACTCCTCGGCAAAAGAACTCGGCAGCCAGCCTGTCCGCTAGTTACTGCGCGACCACAGGCACCCAGACATCGGTCGTGTCCCAGCGAACATGCAACTGGGTCCGGTTGCCTTGCGTGTTCTCAAAGCTGATGCTCATCTTCTCCTGGGGCTGAGGCAGTGTGTCCTTTTGCATGTCAACCCGCGCCAGGTCTTGCGATTCGTTGTAGACCGTTCCCCATTGGCCGGTCTGCTTGTTGACGATGAGTTTCCACGTGGTCTCGGAGGGCAGCGTATATAACGTATAGGTGCCAGCCGGGACTGTGGCTGTGCCAATTTTCAGATCCACCGCGGTCTTCAATGTGGTGGCGGGGTTCGCACCGGTGCGCCATACCTTGTCGTAGGGCACCAAGCCGCCGAAGATCTTGCGCCCGCGCATGGACGGGGTATTGTAATCGATGGTGACCGATTTGCCGCCCAACTCCACGCTGGCTTTTGCCGGCGGACTGAGCATCGGCTTCTTTGCCGCACCAGCGGACATTTGCGCGAAGCCGGCGGGCAACAGGGCCACGCTGGCCGCGATGGTCAAAATACCTGCGAGAATCTTCATTGGGAGTTCCTCCTGAATGTAGCAACGTGGCAATACGCCAGTCGCATGATCAGTCTCTGACCGGAAACCGCTTCTGTCAAAGCGGAGGTCGGATCGTCGATCCCCGCGCACATCCGATATACTTCCGTTTTCGTGCCGACTGTAAAGGAAATCATCATGAAGCTCCGTACTTCCGGCTGGCTCTCCATTGCCAGTGTCGTTCTGATCAGCACAACCTTTCTAGGGGCCAACTCCACCATGCCTCCGACAAGCCAGCAACAAAACTCGAAATGGAAGCAACTCGTCGACGCGTACTTTGACACCGTGTATCTGCCGTTCAACCCGACCGATGGCACCAGCGCCGGTCTGCACCAATACGACGGCAAGCTGGAAAATTACTCGCGAGCGAGCCGGGAGAAGGAGGTTGCGGCGTTGCGCGCGTATGAGAAGAAAGTGGCGGAGTTTCCGACGGCCAAACTGGACCCGTCAGATGAAGGCGACCGAGAATTTCTGCTGGGAACGATTCGCAGCCAATTGCTGACGCTGGAAACAATACGACCGTGGCAGAAGAATCCCGATTTTTATTCCAGCGGCATCGCCAACAGCGCATTCACCATCATCGAGCGAGATTACGCGCCTGCGGACGTGAGGCTGGCCGCATTGATTGAGCGCGAACAGCAGATGCCTGCGGCGCTGGAGGCAGCGCGCGCCAATCTGGTGAATCCTCCGAAAATATTCACCGAGGTTGCGCTGGAGCAGCTACCCGGAATCATCGGCTTTTTCCAAAATGACATTCCAGCGGCTTTCAACAGCGTGAAAGATCCCAAGTTGCTGGAGGAGTTTCATGCGTCGAACGCGGCTGTGATTCAGGCGCTGAACAGCTATCAACGGTGGGTCAAGATGGACCTGCTGCCAAAGTCCAATGGAGATTTTCGTATTGGGGCGGCGACCTTCAGCGCCAAATTGCGCGATGACGAAATGGTGGACATTCCGCTGGATCGACTGCTGACCATTGGGTACGCCGATTTGCACAAAAACCAGGAGCAGTTTCGCCAAATTGCGCATGAACTCGACCCCAGTAAAACTCCCATGCAGGTGCTGGGCGAACTACAGAGCGACCACCCGGAGCCGGACCAACTTCTCGGAAAATTTCACGATACGTTCAACAACCTGATCCAGTTCATCCGCGAGAAGCAGATCGTCAGAATTCCTTCCGACGTGCAGCCAACGCTGGAAAATACACCGCCATTCATGCGGGCGACCACGTTCGCGTCCATGGATTCACCGGGCGCGTATGAGACCGGTTCGCACAAAGCGTATTTCAACGTCACCGTGCCGGGAGCGGAGGAAACGCCACAGGAGCAGGCCGAAAGCATGGCCGCCTTCAACATCGGCACCATTGTCAGTACCTCTGTGCATGAGGCATATCCCGGCCATTACGTGCAATTTTTATTTATGCCGCAGATCCATTCGCGAGTGCGGAAAATGCTCTACTCCAACAGCAACGTGGAGGGCTGGGCGCATTATTGCGAGCAGATGATGCTGGACGAGGGTTATGGGCAGCCGGGTTGGGGCGCGAGGGATGCGCGGGAAGCGAAGCTGATTCGGCTGGGTCAGTTGAGCGATGCGCTGCTGCGCGATGCCAGATTTATTGTCGGCATCAAAATGCATACCCAGGGGATGACGATCGATCAGGCGGTGGATTTTTTCCAGAAAGAAGGCTATCAGACGCGCTCGACGGGCCTGGTGGAAGCCAAGCGCGGCGCGGGCGATCCCACCTACTTGTATTACACGCTGGGCAAGCTGATGATCCTGAAGCTGCGCGCGGATGTGCAGCAGAAAGAGGACGCTGCATTTTCTCTGGAGAAATTCCACAATGAGTTGTTGCGCCAGGGAGGGGTGCCTCTGCCTGTCGTTCGCCGCGCCATGCTGGGGAATTCGTCGCCCGTTCTGTAGCGTTTCCTGCGCATACAACAATGGAACCGGCACGCACATCTCATAGTCGAAACAAATAAAACGCGAAGGGCAGCCGCAATGCATATACTGCGATACTGGATACGATTGCAGATTTGCAGGTGATGCTCCAGCGTTATCGCAGATATTCGGAGAAAGCACGTCAACATGTCAAAGAGCAGAATCCGCAAAGCAGTTTTTCCCGCCGCGGGATTGGGCACACGTTTTTTGCCCGCCACCAAAGCCATTCCCAAAGAGATGTTGCCGGTCGTCGATAAGCCCATCATTCAATATGGTGTGGAGGAAGCGATTGCCGCCGGATGCGACCAGATCATCATCGTTACGGGTCGTGGCAAGACCGTCATTGAAGATCATTTCGACATCAGCGTAGAGCTGGAGCACCAACTGGAGTCGCGCGGCAAGCACGATCTGCTGGCCATGGCGCGCCAGATATCGAATCTTGGACGAGTCGCCTATATTCGTCAAAAGGAGGCGATGGGCCTGGGTCACGCAGTGTTGATGGCGCGCGACCTGGTCGGCGATGAACCGTTTGCCGTGATTCTGCCTGACGATGTGATCGATGCCACGCCGCCCTGCCTGCAGCAAATGGTGTCTGTGTTCGACGAGGTGCAATCCAGCATTCTCGCCACCCAGGTTGTGGATGGGCCGGCCATCTCTTCCTATGGCGTGATCGATGCCGTGCCGACGTCGAAAAATTCGCGGGTGATGGAAGTGAAAGGCCTGGTGGAGAAGCCGAAGTTGAAAGATGCGCCTTCAAAAAATGCCATCATCGGACGCTATATTTTGACGCCGCGCATTTTTGAACTGCTGGAATCCACTCCGCTGGGCGCGGGTGGGGAGTTGCAGCTGACCGACGGCATTCGCGGGTTGCTGGAGTATGAAAAGGTGTATGGCTACAGCTTTGAAGGCACACGGTACGATGCCGGAGATAAGCTGGGGTTCCTGAAGGCCACTGTAGAATTTGCTCTGAAAAGGAAAGACCTGGGCGAAGAATTCCGTGCGTGGCTACAAGGACTGTCTCCGCTGAAAAGCTGATGCTTCAAACTTGAAGACAAGGAGGATGCGATGAAAGTCAACGACAAAGTTGCCAATTTCCGCCTGCAAAACCAGGATGAGGAAACGGTGCAACTGGCCGATTTTGCGGGCAAGCCGGTGGTGTTGTTTTTCTATCCCCGGGCGGACACTCCAGGCTGCACGATTGAGGCCTGCGGCTTTCGCGACACGTTTGCCAAGCTGCAGAAGGCAGGCGCGGTGGTGCTCGGTATTTCTCGCGACATGCCGAAGGCGCAGAAGAAATTTCAGGAGAAATACAATCTGCCGTACACGCTGCTCGCCGATGTCGATGAGAAGGTGTGCAATCAGTTCGATGTGATGCGCGAGAAAAATATGTATGGCAAGAAAGTGTTCGGCATCGAGCGCACCACGTTTCTGATTGGCCCGGACCAACGCCTGGTGAAGATTTTTCCCAAGGTCAAGCCTGAGGGCCATGCGGAAGAGGTCCTGGAAGCGCTCCGCGAATATGCCAAAGCGGGTGTCTGAAATTGAACGCGCTGGATCGCCTGCGGACTCGACGACGTGGCGACCGCTGCTGCGAGAGTTCTTCGACGCGCCGCCGGAGCAGGTCGCCCGCTTCCTGCTAGGAAAAATTCTTGTGCGTCGCGGTGCAGGCGGCCTACTGGCGGGGCGCATCGTCGAGACGGAAGCGTATCTGGGGGAACACGATGCCGCCTCGCATGCAGCCAGCGGACGGACGGCGCGCAATGCGGTGCTCTATGGGCCTCCGGGCCATGCCTACGTGTACAGCATTTACGGGATGCATTCCTGCATCAATGTGAGCTGTCTTCCGGAGGGCGTTCCCGGTTGTGTGTTGCTGCGCGCGCTGGAGCCATTGCAAGGCATGGCGCAGATGCGGCGCAATCGCGGATTAAAGGAGTCGGCTGGAATTCATCCACTGACATCGGGGCCGGGCAAGCTATGCCAGGCCTTGGGCATTACTCGTGTGGCAGATAACGGGCTGGATCTAACAGACGCCGGAGGCCGACTGGGTTTGGTGGAAGATGATTTTCGGCGCGGAGAAATCCGCGTGACGCCGCGCATTGGAATCAGCAAGGCAGCCGATTGGCCGCTACGATTTTTTCTTGCCGGGCACGACTGTGTTTCCGGTGGCGGCCGCTAGCAAAACGTTGTCGATGAGCCGGGTAGTACCGACATAAGCGGCAACCGCCAGCAGAGCGCCGGAGGCGACATTTTCGATGGGCAATAGGGTGTCGGGATCGACGGCCGCGATATAGTCCACACGAATGGCAGGCTCTTCCTGGAGGGTTGCGCGCACGGTTTGCAGCAGCGCAGAGGCGCGATGTTCGCCGCGAGTGACTTGTATCTCCGCCGCATGGAGAGCCCGAGACAGAGTGAGGGCTTGTCGCCGTTCCACTGCGGAGAGATAGCGATTGCGCGAACTCATCGCCAACCCGTCGGGCTCGCGAACGGTAGGACAGACGATAATTTCCAGCGGGAAATCGAGGTCGCGCACCATCTTTCGCAGCACGGCCACCTGCGCGGCATCTTTCTGCCCGAAGAAGGCAAGGCCCGGCTGCACGATGTGGAAGAGTTTGGCGACTACCGTGGCCACTCCGCGGAAATGCCCAGGCCGCGAAGCTCCATCGAGTCGGTCGCTGACGCCTTCGACCTCGACAAACGTCGAAGCGCCAGGCGGATACATCGCCTCCGCCGTGGGAGTGAAAACAACGTCGACGCCCTCGGCTTCGAGCATCTGGCAGTCTTCCGCCAAGGTGCGCGGATAGCGGCTGAAATCCTCATGGGGAGCAAACTGTGTCGGGTTCACAAAGATGGATGCGACGACGATGTCGCAACGCTGGCGCGCGGCCTGCACCAGGGAACGATGGCCGGCGTGCAGCGCGCCCATGGTGGGTACAAAGCCGACGCTGCGATGCGTCGCTCGCTCGCTGCCGGAGCGCAGTTGGCGCAGTGTCGTGCGAAGCTCTGCGATGTCAGAGAGAATTTGCATGCATCGATATGCTTACGCTCGCCGCCGCGAGCGAGGTTGCCGGATGGTCGCTGGAGCGACCGTCGCTCGATCAGCGCCGCCCCGAGCGAAGCATCCGCGCGTCTCCGCGGAGAGATGATAGCTTTCCGCATCGGCAGGAAAATTGCCGGTCTCGACATCCTTGCGATAGGCTTCCACGGCATTGCGAATCAGCGAAGCTGCATCCCCGTAGCGGCGGACAAACTTTGCCGCGGGGGCGAAGCTCAGGTTCAACAGATCATGCAGCACCAGGATTTGGCCATCGCACTCCAGACCGGCGCCGATGCCAATCGTGGGAATGGTCAACTCCGCCGTAATGCGCGCGGCGACCTCGCGCGGGACGCCTTCCAGCACCAGTAGCGCTGCGCCCGCGGCTTCCAGCGCCAACGCGTCTTCGACCAACTGCCCGGCAGCGGGGAGAGTTTTGCCCTGCACGCGGTATCCGCCCATGCGATGCAGCGATTGCGGAGTCAGGCCGAGATGGCCGATGACGGAGATTTCCGCATCCGTCAGTCGCGCCACCAAGTCCACGCGATTGCGGCCGCCCTCCACCTTCACCGCCTCCGCGCCCGCTTCCTTCACAAACCGCAGCGCGTTGCGAACGCCCTGCTGCACGTCCTCGTGATAGGAGGCGTAGGGCATGTCCGCGGCCAGCAGCGCTCGGCGAACGCCTCGCCGCACGGCTCGCGTACAGAGAAGCATTTCCTCCATGGTGACGGGCAGCGTGCTTTCGTAGCCCAGCATGACCATGCCCAGCGAATCGCCCACGAGTATTAGATCGACGCTGGCTTCGTCGACCAGGCGCGCCATGGCGTAGTCGTAGGCGGTAAGCGCGGAGATAGGCACGCGATTGCGTTTCTTTTCCTGCAGGGTCGGGAGGGTGATTTTCAGAGAAGTTGAAGCGTGGGCAGCGGCGTCGCTGCGCGGTTCGGTCAGACTCATGGCAATCTCCAGTGCAGTTCCCAAGTTGCCGATGCTTTGGCGCGGTGCGGGATACCGCCCGTAACGAATCTCAGGATACGCCGGTCCCGCCGGCCTTACAAATTCGGGCGCTTCGTAGTTGACCCGCTTGAATTGGGCCGCCGCGCTCTTAGTTCTGCCCCAGGGCAACCGTCCGCGGATTTTCGCATTCTAAATTCAACGGAAACGTGGGCCCAAAGACTCACTATTCCGCCGGGCAACCGTCCATCAGTTAGTCAGCCGCCACAATCTGGCGACCGAAAAGCACGCCAAACGGGGCCATTCGAGCCCGTCCGCATGAGGAGGCCTCATTATGAAGCGGATTTGGTACGCTCTCCCATTGTTACTGCTCGCCGCGCCGGTCGCCGGAAATGCTGCTGAACAACTGATTCCGGCAGGCTCGCTGATCCAATGCACCGTTTCGGGCCCAAAGCTGTCGTCGAAGAACATTGACGTAGGCGACCCGGTTCTATGCCAAATAAGCCACTTTCAACTCAACGGCCGGCCCGTATTTCCCTATGGCAGCTACTTGGTGGGCCAGTTTCAAAGCTACAAAGATCCAGGCCACTTTGTCGGCAAAGGCTGGATGGATCTGGAATTTGACCGGGTGGCCATGCCGCCGGACCAGGAAATACCGATACGGGCCAAAGTTGTGAATGTCCCTGGATATTCGGTCGATAAAAAGGGCAAGATCGACGGAAAAGGTCATCCGGTGCGGGACGCTGTCGCCTGGTCGATCCCCGTCCTGTGGCCGATCGACCTGCTGAATCTTCCACGGCGCGGACCACGTCCCGTGCTGAAGCCAGAAACACGCCTCACCCTCAAAGTGATGGAGGACGTGCGAGTTTCGCCGTCCTCGCAGCCCCCTCTCAAATCCAAAGGCCTTGCACAGCGTGGCGCCATGTCGTATTCGCCTCCGGCGGAAGCATCGTCTCTGGCGCAACGTCCCGTCAGTTATGGATATTCAACACCCCCCGCAACGCAGGCCCGTGCAGTGACTCCGCCGCTGACCGCCCTTGTGACCCAGGACGGCTATACGCGGTGGACAACCCGCTACTGGTTCGATGGTGGGACGCGGGTCGTCTATGTCGCTAGCAATGGACGCGCCTACACTTTCCCGATCGAACACCTGGACCTGGCGAAGACGCTTGCAGTCAATCGTGAACATGGGGTCGACTTCGTGATCCGCTCTCAGGGGTATTGAGGCTGGAACCTGCGGATGTTGAATGCCAGATGCCGCGCGCCGGATGCTGTGCGTGTTATTGATCCGGCCCGATTGGAATGAACCAATTTTTCCCACCCTAGCCGCAAAAGACGCGGCGAGGATGGGGCACCCGAATGCAGCACTTTCGGGTCGGACCAATAAGCCGCCCATCTGGGACGCCGGGTAATTCTGGAACGAGCCCCTGTTTCCATGGAACCATTCCATTCGGTTTGCCTAGCTCTCATCAGGATGGAGCGACTTTACGGTTGGCCATGGGTGGAAGCGCAGGTGGCGCAAACCGTCGAGGTGTGGAACGAAGGCGCCGCGCGGACGATGCCCGGCGGCCAGCCGGATGTTTCCAGCCTTCCAGTTGCGCGGCTGCTTGCGTACCTGAAAGCGCGCTGGAACTCTCCATCTTCCTGTTATGACCCATAAGAAATTGCAATTTCCTTCCCTCATGGTCGGAGAACTAAGCTGATATCTAGAAACGACGGGCTGGATTGCCAGTGCGGCGTCTCTCCAAGGTATGCGACATCCTCGGAGCGCATCGGGGATGCACCTCAGGTACATTCGCCAATCGGGAGGAAACACGATGACAGACCTTACGCGCCGCAATTTTTTCGGCGCAGCCGCCGCTGCCGCCACCGGTTTTGCGGCACTCACCGCAGCATCCTCGCCGCTGCATGGGCAACTTGTCGATAAGACTGGCGACTGGGAACTGGCGGAGTTCCGTCGTCTGTTGCAGTCGAAGGCGCGGGCCAGGCAGGTCTACGATGTGACCTCCATCGGCGGCGGGAAATTCTTGAACAACATCAAGAACTCATTGAACGGATTTCACTTTGGCTTTGGATATTCCATGGAGCAGATCCAGGTGCTTGCCGCGCTGCACGGGCCGGCCAACCTGTTGAACTTCGACGATTATGTTTGGGAGAAGTACCGGGTCGGCGAGTGGCTCAAGGTGGACGATCCCAAGACCGGAAAGCCCGCTACGCGCAACATTTTCTATTCCGGTCAAATGCCGCACTTCGCCTCTCAGGATCCGGAGAGCGAAGGGTCGATGTTTCAGAACACCAGTATTGAAGTGCTGCAGTCTCGCGGCGTGCGTTTCCTCAGTTGCCATACGGCCAGCGAAGAACAATCGCGGGTGGTGATTCAGCATCTGGGGCTGTCGCAAACGCGGGATGAGGTGGTGAAGGATTGGCAGGCGCATACCCTTCCTGGCGTGCTGGTGGTTGCCTCCATGGTGGCCGCGATCGCCGTGTTGCAATGCGAAGGCCACTACTCCTACATCACGGTCTGAGGGAAAGCGAAAGGAACAAGGATGCGAATGAGGACTTCGACGATATTGCTCGGCCTGGTGGCCACGTTTTCCGTGGCGGCTGCCGCCCTGGCGCAGGCCGCTCCTCCATGGAGCGCAGGACACAACGATCCGGCAAGCGCCAAGGGGTACGTATTTCCGGTGGACTCGATCGACAATATGCCCGATCTACATGGCAATCCCGCCGATGCGAAGCTGGTTCTATTCATCGGGGGCAACCAGTTTTTTGTGTTGCCCCGGCTGATTGCTGGATTTGAAGCGGAGCATCCAGAACTGCGTGGGCACATTTTTTACGAAACGCTGCCTCCGGGGATTTTGCGCCGTCAGATGGCCAACGACAATACCTTGACCCTTGGCAACCTGACCCTGCAGGTGACGCCGGATGTGTATGAGGCGGGGGCCCGCGTGGTGGATGAAATGGCGCGGCAGGGACAGGTCGAGCAATCCGTCCGCTACGCCACCAACGATCTGGCCATCATGGTGGCTGCTGGGAATCCGAAACATATTGCCGGGCTGAAAGACCTTGGCCAACCCGGCATTCGCCTCTCCATGCCCAATCCTGAGTGGGAAGGCGTTTCCCGCCAGATTGCGGCCGCATTGCGCAAAGCGGGCGGCGAGACGCTCTACCAGTCGGTATATGTCAGCAAAGTCGCCGATGGGACGACGTATTTGACACATGTCCATCACCGGCAGACGCCGATGCGGATCATGCAGGGAGAATCCGACGCCGGCGTGACCTGGGCCTCCGAAGTGCGCTTTCAGGAAATGATCCATAACCCAATCGTCGGGGTTGCCATTCCGGCGGAGCAAAACAGCACCGCCATTTACGCCGCAGGGGTATTGAGAAACGCGCCCCACGCTGCCGCCGCGCGCGCATGGGTACAGTACCTCCCCTCACCGCAAGCGCAGAAAATTTATCGCGACTACGGCTTTCAATCTGTCGAGGGAAAGGCAAAATGAAACTTCGCATCGCACTGCTGCCGATGGCCCTGGCGCTGGGCGTCGCCCTGGCCGGAAGTTCCGGGAATGTTGCGCTGGGAACCGCCCAGCAATCGTCGGCCACAGGGCCCGCCGCTCCGCAGCCGCCTGATCTTGCCAGCATTCCGGCGGGGAAACAAGGCGACCTGATCCGCCAGGGCAAGGATATTTTCGACCAGACACCGACCCATGCCAAGGCTTATGTCGGCAACCGACTGAGCTGCAACGATTGCCACCTTCAGGGAGGCACGGAGCCCAAAGCAGCGCCATTGACCGGCGTTCCCGGGTTGTTTCCCCAGTACAGCCAGCGGGCTGGTCGCGTGATCAGTTTTGGCGAGCGAGTGCAGGAGTGTTTCGTCCGCAGCGAGAACGGTACGCCTCCGCCGCTGGACAGTCCAGAGATGAACGCATTGCTTGCCTATATCGAATGGATCTCTCAGGGCGTTTCCAAACAAGAGGCGCTGGCCGGGCGGGGACTGGTGCAAGTACCCTCGCTCACCGGCAATCCGGATCGCGGGGCGGTCATTTACCAACAGCGGTGTGCGGTATGTCATCAAGACAATGGATCGGGAGTGCCGGCTGTGGTTCCGGCGCTGTGGGGCCGGGGCTCCTACAACGACGGAGCCGGCATGAACAAGATTCCCAAGATGGCGGCGTTCCTTGTCAAGGCGATGCCGCCGACCCAGCCGGGCTCACTCTCGCCGCAGGATGCATATGACGTGGCCGCGTACATTCACGGCAAGCCGCGCGCAAAATTCAATCCCGCCTACAGCAAATACTGAAGAGCATTGTCAAAAACAGGGCCGAGGATAATGGGCCAGTCACGAGGAGCTTTCCGTTTTTGTGGGTGGAAGCGTTCAAGTGCACGGGTCCACATTTCTCTTCGCGGAAGTCGTATTCACGTTTCATCCTGTTCCCCATGATGTCGTGGCTTCTATTCCGCAACACGGGTCCAGTGGCAGGGGGCGACTTCGACCAGCGGGCCTTCCGGCATGATGCCGATTGTCTCCGCCGCGGCCAGGGGTGCGTTGCGATTGCTGTGCATGGTGGGGACGGCGGCCAGCAAACTTTGCGTGTACGGGTGCTGCGGATTGGCGAATAACTGGGCGCAGGCGGCGATCTCTACGATCTGCCCTTTACGCATGACGGCAACCCGCTGGGCGATTTGAGCGACCACAGAAAGATCGTGCGAAATGAACAGCAGCGCGGCATTGGAGCGCTCTTTCAACTCGCGCAACAGACCGAGAATCTGCGCCTGCACCGTAACGTCGAGCGCCGTGGTCGGCTCGTCGGCGACGATAAGGCTGGGACGATTGACGAGGGCCATCGCGATCAAGATGCGTTGCCGCTGGCCGCCGGAAAACTGGTGGGGATAGTCGTCGAATCGCAGATGGGGCTCCGGAATGGAAACCGACTCCAGGGCTTCGATGGCACGCTGGCGCACGGCGGACCGTGAAAGGTCGCGCCGGTGGACGCGAATGGCTTCGGCAATTTGCTTGCCGATCGACATGACCGGGTTGAGCGCCGTCATCGGCTCTTGAAACACCATGGCGGCATCGCGGCCGCGGCGTGTGGTCATGGCTCGCTCCGGCAGTTGCAGCCAGTCTTCCTCGCGAAACCAGATGCTGCCGGCGACCTGGGCGCGAGGATCGAGCAGACGCAAAATCGCCAGCGCGGTGACGGATTTTCCCGATCCGGACTCGCCCACCAGCGCCAGAGACTCGCCTGGCGCAATGGAAAAGCTCAAGTCATCGACGGCCGTGTGTCTCCCCGCATCGGAGGAAAACGCGACTGACAGACGATCGACGCGGAGAAGAGGTTGCACGGGCTTATCTTAGTGCATGGCATGGCGCAGGCGTGAAGGAGCCAGTCCCGTGGCCGCGTCGCCGATATTGCGACTGCGACGGTGCTGCATGAGATTGATAATCGGTCGAATTGCTGTGAAGGAGTGCCATACCGTTCTGCTTGCGTATAGCAAACGCCGCAACCCTTCCTATCCACAGTTACCGCAATGGCTTTTTCAAAAGACGGCAAGGAAGTGGCCACCGTTTTTATAAAGGACGACGGCACCCATGTATACGCTTGGAAAACCAGGGACCTGAAGGGCGGGAATCTCATGTTTCAGCGCCAAAGCCGGGCATTTCCTGAACAGTTTTATCAAATGGCATTTTCTTATGACGGGTCGTATCTGGCCGGAACGGCTATCACATCCGGTCTTTATTATTGGCCGACGGCCAAGGCCGACAACGCGTCTAGATCGGAGCAAGAAAGGTACGCGGCATCGGCGGACGCGAGCTCGGATGAAAACCAGGAGTATTCCGTCATCGATTTGTCAGCGCGAGGAATGGCGCTGGCATTTGCGTCCCCTCCGTACCATGTGCTGGCCAGTTGGACTGGAGGATTCGCGCACGATGTTTTCTCAAGCCTTGAAAAGTTTGCGAGTATGGACTCGGCCAATGTTTTCGGATCCCGGCCTGCGATAGAGGCTGGCCAGGACCGCCGCCTATCAAGCCACTTTGGCTTCCATGCCGGTATAGGTCGTCCACGCTCCTATGGCAAGCAATCCCAGCGTGACCCCATAGAGGACCGTGATGTCAGCAAGAAAGAAGCCGACGATGTCGTTGTTAGGAGTGCTGGAGGTAAACGCGACGGATCATCCTTCGACCGATAAGCAGTCCTGCCAGACTGAAAGCCGCGAACAGCGATATTGTCAGCAGTTCAAAAGAGCCAGTTCGGCAGATCGTAAAGCCAATACATATTTATTGGTCCTCACTGACCAGGCAAAGTTGGCCTGGGAAATTTCTATTGCTGGGTGACATCGATCATGTTGTCGTCGGGGATGCGATCGATGAGTTTGTTATACGGGTCGATACCGGCACGTGTTGGCTGCCGATCCACGACAATGGTGAAGGTCTCGTGCTCCTGTGTCATTTTTTCTTTTTCATATACAGGGGCCTTTCCTCATCCTACTTGCCGGTAAAGACGCCGACCTCAATGTAGTCGGCCAGCGGCATGGGAGTTTCAGCTCCGCTGCCGTCCGCCTGCAGCTTGCGCGCCTGGACTTTGAGCGTGACCTTGTATTTGCCGACTGCTGTTTTTCGCGATGTCGCCGAGAGGGCCTTATTGTCGTACAGAACGATGCGATTGAAACCGTCGTCGACCATGTATTGCAGCTCCGGCGGCGTCTGTGCGCGAATTGCCTCCACCAGCATGCGAGTGTCAGGATAAGGCCGGTCTTGTGCCTGGGCGCCGCGAGTGCTGTCTGTGGCGTCCGCCTGGTTGTTGGCATTGGCGTAGCGGTATTGCATCAGGAAATTGTGCAGCGCCAGATCCATCTTGTCTTCGCCAATATAGTCGGCGAGCGTGTACATGATTTGGCCGCCTTTTTCATACCATACATACGGCTCGCGCTGCACCAGTGCCAGCGGCGGTTCGTGACGAATTTCGCCGGCCCGGCCGCGAAGATAACGATCGAGGAAATGACGCAGGACCTTGTGCATATAGTCCTTGCCGTACTTGTGCTGCATCACCATATAGGCGGAGTACTGGGCCAGGGTTTCCGACAGCATGTTGGATCCCTGCACCTGGCCACCAACCAACTGATGGCCCCACCATTGATGGCCCAGTTCGTGTGCGGTGACGAAATACGTCAGGTCGACATCGTCCTTGTGGAGCATGCGGCCGATAAAGCCAATCCCTTCTGAAAACGGCACCGTGTTGGGGAACGACTGCGCGAACTCGCGGTAGCGGGGGAATTCCATGATGCGATATTGGTTGAACTGATACGGACTGTAGTGGGCCTGGTAATAATCGAGGCCGGCGCGGCTGCTGGCAAGCATGTCGTCGATATCGTAGGTGCGCGCGGGGTCGTAGTAGACCTCAAGCGTCACGGGGCCGTTGGGGCCGTTGTAGACCTCGTTCCGCGTGGCATAGCGAGCTGAAAGAAAAGCAAAGAAGTCGGCAATGTGCGTGGACCCCATGCTGTACTCGTAATAATTCCGGCCGTCCTGTTTCCAGGAATGCTGCAGATATCCGGGGGCAATGGCCATTTGATCCGCCGATGTGCTGACGATGGTGTGGAACGTAATCCAGTCAGAACTGGGAACGAAAAGATTTCTGCGCGAATAGACCGGATCTCCCCGCTGCGCCGTCTCCGGCAGTTTGCCAAGGTGTTCTTCACAGCGGCGGCGCGGGTCATCGAGTTCGTAGTCCTGGTCATAGCCGATCGTGGGGAAAAAACTGGCGTCGAAAAACGTGCCGTTGTAGGCAAACTCCGGGGGCTCATTGCCGTCGCGGAACCCGTGCGTGGTGTGCGTTACAGAAAACGTCAGCGTCAGGGCCTCCCCGGGGGCCAGCGACCGATCGAGCGCGTAGATGGAATACAGGTCGCACGGCGCGCGGCTGACCAGGTGGAACGGCCGATCGAATTTGACGTTGGACACGGACTGTTTCTCATCTGTGAGGTGGATCTGGGCGATCGGTTGTGCGGTCTTGTTTTGCAGCGTAATTTTGGCGGTACCGTCGAACGATCTATGCGCTGGATAGATGTTGATGGTGGCGTCGACCGCGGTGACTTTGGGCTGCGGGAACAACTGATACTTCTTGAAGTCTCGTTCATAGCCCGCCTGGATATGACGCCGCTCCTTGGCCGTCAGGTATTCGTTCAGCACATGAGCATTGTAAAAATACCAGGCGCCGGAACCGATGGCGAGCAATAGAAACGATATTGCGGCTGGAGCAAGACGAGGGGCTCTCCGCAAAGCGAGTCGGGTCCGCGAAGCCAGCGAATCTTCCGTTCCGCGCCGAGCGTACGCGATGGAGATCACGCCGAGGACTGCAAAAATCGACGACCAGTACGTAATCGACCAAAAAAGCGCGGGTACAAAGTGCCCGTAGCCGTTCATGTCCGAATAGGTGTAAGGAGGAGTCCGGATCTTGCAGGGTGGCGATGGTGTGCATCAGCGAGCTTTTGCCGGCGCCGTTGGGGCCGAAGAGGCCAAACATATTGTTGTCGATGGTGAGAGAAAGATTTTTTAGCGCGCGCAAGCCGTTGGGATAGAGCTTGGAAAGATTTGTGATGGTCAGTGCCATGAATGGAATCCCCAGAAAGGAAGATATCTATTGGTAATAGTGGTAACAGGCGAACAAAAACAAGGGCCTTTGGGGCGGCCATAAGACAGAGGCAGATTGCAGCCTTGCGCGGCGAGTCGCCGCGTCTCATCGTAGCATAGCGTGGGCGCGTTCCCGGCCACAAAGATCAGGGCTGGAACGGGACCTGCTCGGGGACCGCTTCTCCGTCGGCGCGGGGATCGGTGGCGCCGTAATTCACTCCGCTTGGCTGATTATGTTGGACAGCATTGCCGCGGCCCATGTTTTGCGAATAGCGCGGCAGGACCGTGATGTCGTGGCCCTGCTGGCGTAGACCATCGATCGCCTGGGGCGCGATTCCATTTTCCATAAGAAGCTTACATCCCGAGAACGAGGGCATGGTGAAGCGGGCAGCTTCCAGCGCCCCCTGAATGTTCATGTGGAAGTCCGCAATGTTCGAGACAAATTGCGCGTGGGCCTGGGCCTGGTTGAAGCCGCCCATGATGCCGAAGGCGATTCGTTCATCGCTCTTCTGCATGAAGCCGGGGATGATAGTGTGCAGCGGGCGTGTGCGCGGCCGCAACGTGTTCGGCTGATCGGGTTTCAAAGTAAATCCGGCGCCGCGATTCTGCAGCACGAACCCGGTTCCGTCGGCGACCAGACCGCTGCCGAACGCCCCCGCATTGCTTTGGATCAGCGAGACCTCGTTCCCATCTCGATCGACCACCGCGAGATACGTCGTGTCGCTGGACATTCGCGACAACTGACCGGTCAGGTCAGAGGGCAACACGCTACACTGCGCGCGGTCAGTGATCTGCGCGGCGCGGCGGACTGCCAACTTCTTTGAGATGAGTTGTTGCACCGGGATGTGCGAGGCGCGAGGATCGCCGATGTAATGTCGCAGATCGGCATAGGCCAGCTTCTTCGCTTCTATCTCCACGTGCAGCGACTTCTGGCTGTTGTGCCCCCATTGCGCGATGGGAAACTGCTCCATAATATTCAGCATGGAAAGCGCGGCAATGCCTTGACCGTTGGGCGGCATCTCCCACACTGTCCAACCATGATAGGTGGTGCTGACAGGGTCTACCCATTCCGGCTGAAAGTCGGCCAGATCGTCGGCCTGCAAAAATCCATGTAGCTGTTGTGAAAGCCGAAGAATGGCGTCCGCTGTCGGGCCTTTGTAGAAGCCGTCGCGACCGTTCTGCCCAATGCGGCGCAAGGTTGCCGCCAGATCCGAATTGCGAAATAGCTGGCCGGCCGCGGGCGCTTTGCCATCGGGAAGAAAGACGCGCCCGAAGCCCGGACTCGTGGCGAACGGAGGCCCAAATTCCTGCCAGTTTTCGGCGTCTGTCTCGGTGACGGCAATCCCTTGCTCGGCTAGCGCCACCGCGGGAGCTAAGTCTTCCGCCATGGGAAGTTTGCCGAAACGCTGGCGGAGCGCATCCCATCCGGCGACTGCGCCGGGAACGGTGACCGGGAGGATGCCGGTTTCGGGGACTTCGTCGACGATTCCTTTCGCCTTCATGCTTTCGACGCTCATGCCTTTGGGCGCCCAGCCGCTGGCATTCAGACCGTACAATTGTTTCGTCTTTGCGTCGTAGACGATGGCGAACAGGTCGCCGCCGACCCCATTCATCATGGGCTCAATAACGCCAAGCGCTGCGTTGGCGGCAATCGCCGCATCGACCGCGCTGCCGCCGCGCGCCAGAATCGCCGCGCCTGCCTGCGATGCGACGGCCTGGCTGGTTGCCACAATTCCGTATTGAGTCATCGCCATGGAGCGGGCTTGCTCGCGACTGGGCTGTGCAACCGCGGATTGCAGGAAGGCGACCATGCAGACAAACATACACGCGCAGAGCAGAGTTTTCAGCTTCGTCATGATGAGGCGACCTTGGGTTGGAAGTGGGAAGCGAACGCAATGAGCCATGATACGACGTGACCCGCAGACGGGTGTACTCCACAACAGGAACTCGCTGTTGCGATGGATGGAAGGGCCGCAGCGTGATACGAATTGTAGTAACAGAGGAGAACTATGGCGCAACTGATGAAGACATCGAATCCGGCTTTAAACTCTCAGATATTTCAAGGGGAGCGAGCCGCCTTCGGCGAGTCGATGACGCTGGACGGCACCGTAAACAAAACCGGAATCCTGCTGGTTTGCGTGGTCGCGTCCGCGGCGTGGGCGTGGCACGTATTCATGCAAACGCGTTCCGCGGCGAGCGTGCTGCCGCTGATGTGGATTGGACTGCTCGGCGGCTTGATTTTTGCGATGATTACGGTTTTCAAAAAGACGTGGGCCCCGGTGACCGCTCCCGTTTATTCCCTGCTGGAAGGGTTGGCGCTGGGCAGTATTTCAGCGGTCCTTGAAGTGCGATATCCGGGCATCGCCATGCAATCGGTGGGTCTCACCTTCGGAACGCTGCTGGTCTTATTGGTGGCGTATCGCTCCGGTTTGATTCCGGTCACGCAAAAATTTCGACTGGGAATCGTGGCCGCGACCGGCGCGATCATGCTGCTCTACATCGCAGAGATGGTGCTGGGATTTTTCGGAATTCACTTCGCTTCCATCAACGGCAATGGCATAATTGGCATTGGTTTCAGCGTGGTGGTTGTAATTATCGCCGCGTTGAATCTGGTATTGGATTTCGATTTCATCGAGAGCGGCGTGCGCGCCCAGGCGCCCAAGTATATGGAGTGGTATGGCGCGTTCGGATTGATGGTGACGTTGGTCTGGCTCTACATTGAGATTCTGAACCTGCTGGCAAAGGTTCGCAGTCGCGACTGAGCTTTCATCTTCCAGCGTTGAGCCCAGTCTCTTCCAGTGGTGGACCCAGTCTTTTCCAGCGTCGGCGCAAGCATCGGATCTTTTCGTTTCGCGGCAGTTTCACTGAGGCATCGCGCCGCAGTCGATCCGGAATTGTCTGGGACGGAATAGAAATCGGCATCCGTGCATCTGGTTCAATTCGCACCGAAGCTTGCGTCGACCTTCCCCGCTGCCGCAGTCGAGGAGGAGGGGTGATCGTCGGCCCGAAACGTTGCCCAGGGAGTGCCTTTCATATCGGTCAAGCTGGGTTTCTCCCATGTGAATTCAGGGTGTTTTGCCAGGAACGGCCCTACTAGAAAGTCTTCGCCGCAGGGTCGATTGGTGCGCGCCACAAAGGACATCTTGCCGACCATCGAACTGTCCGCCGCCTTGGCATTGGTCGCCCCTCCCGGTTCAAAGGGCGGATCGCCCCACTCCGGGATGCCGCGTTTGGAGACATCGACATGCCCGCAAAGGGTTCGCTCGTTCGCGCCCATTTTGCCGGTGTACGCGTCGAAGTGATCGGCCAAAAATTTTTGCGCCAGGGGTGCGTCGATCTGGCCCTTGTATTGCGCCATCAACTGCTTCCAGCGCTTGTGCCGCGCGTTGGCGGTGTTGCCAGGGTCGTTCGGATTGAAGTCCGTCTCTTCCCGGGTGAGGGTGGGATCGCTGGGAAAATTCGATCCAACAAAGTAGCCATTCCTGGTGCGCCACAGGCGATGGTATTTCAGCCCCAGTTCAAGGCGAGCCACTTCTCCGGTGCGATTATCGGCGACCAGCCAATCGTTGGCATACCCGCCATTGTTTCCCGTCACCATTAGCTCTTCAAAATCGTCAACGTTGGCCGAATACTGCATGGCTTTGCGCGCGCGGACGAATTCCGGAACCGCGTTCGGGTCGAAACCATGGAAGCCGGTAATCGTCGTCTCGGTGATCGCCATACCCGCGCCATTGATGCCAAAATCGTCCCCGCTGTCGATTTTGCCGGGCCATCCATCCATCAGAATGCGATACCCGTGTTGCGGAACGATGTCGTAGATAATGCGCCACCGCTCTCCCTCCAGAAACGGACTCCACAGGCTGTGCGCGATGACCGGCTTGCGGTCGCTTGTCCAGTCGCCTGTGGCGACAAAGGCGCTGCAACGCCCGCGCGGCGACAGACTGGCAACTGCGGTGGGATGTACCTTGCTCTCCAGGTAAGGCACATAGTAGTCGTCGGTCTCATTGAAGCCGTTGATGGCAACCACGTCCCAGATGTCCATGTCGGTAATGCCGTGGGCCTTCAGGCCGTCCGCGATGCCTTGCAGTTCCTGGCGATACTCGGCTTCGATATGGGGCCAGTAGACATTCTTCGCGGTCGCCCGATAGAAATCCCAGCTCCGGTGGGTGGCGTGCGTGTCCTCCAGGCGAATGGCATGGAAGCCGCCCTCGATTTCCGGCGCCAACAAATATCCATTTCCAAAGCCGATCTGATGCGGCGTTCCCTGCAGATGCACATAGATCCAATTTGCGCGTTCGAAGCGGTATGCGCCATGCAACTGCAACGACGCGGGCCGCGCCTGACCATGGCCAACTGGCGATTGGGCGGCGATGAGAACGAAGCCGAGCAAAACAGAAAAAAGAAAACTGCGGAAGTGAAAGCGCATGCGTTGGCCCCTCCGACTCAGGCTAACGTTGAAAACTTCCCAACGCAATCCCCAATCGGGGGGAGCGTTTGTCGATTGAAGGTTGAAGCACCGGACTGGAATCGAACCCGCGAATACCGGTTTTGCAGAGTCGAAATCTCCTGCATTATGAGGTGCTTATGGGAACGCATAGGCACTCAAAAGTACGGGAAAGTATGCATCGGACACCACGCAATGGCTGGTAATTTTCCTTGGTATTCTCGACCAGTATTCCCGAATTGGACGGCCCTGAACCACTCTTTTGCAGCGCAAAACCAGCATTTCATTTCACGGGTTTTCTAAGATTGAATCTTAGAGATCTCAATCCTAAACAAGTTCGATGCGAAGTCCGCGCCCGATGGCGTTGGCTGCCCGCGATAGCGTCTGCAGTGTGACGGCTCCATTGCCGGGATCGAACAGACGATCCAACGCCGCGCGGCTGGTCTGCATGCACCGCGCCATCTACACTTTGACGAAATTGTTCTTCAGCATCGCTTGCTGCACCTGCCAGGCGACGGCTTCCTTGATCGCGACGGCGCACAACTGCAATGCCTGTGTAAACGACCCAGCCAAGGCCTGCAAGTGCCGCTTGCGGAACTCCGCCAGCGTGCTGGGGATCCGGATGCTCGTCGGCAAAGAGGCAGCAAAGCGCCACATCGTCGTAGGTCATGCGCGAACTGTAAACTCCGCCCGCATAGCCGTAAAGCAAGCAGCACCCACGCCATCGTCGCCGGAGCATAGACCGACATGCCGCGACCGTCCTTCTTGCCGTAAGACGAGCAGGCCGCTTCCAGATCGAGCGCACAAACCGCGTTCAAAACCGATGCAGAAACAACACGACTCCTGCGGGGACGGCCCAATCTGTCCCCGACAGGCTCTTAGGCATATCCGTTAGACATTGTCGCTGTCCAGCAGTGCGGCCACAACGGATGCAAGAGCCGTAGCCAGGTTGTACAGACTACTACAAAGGGAATCAATAGAGCCTCGTAGAAAATCCACATGGAAACGCCAATTCCCAACGCAACGATTCAAATCAAGCATGATCCGATCGGTTGGCCAAATTATGCTTGATATTTCATACAGGCGCTTTTTCTAGGAATGGCAAAACGTTCGCACTGAAATGGACACGAGGTCAGGGACTTTTCTTCTGTTTCCCACGTCCAATAGAAATCAGGATTGAGAAAGAGCCGGGGGATCGGATTGCCAACCCAACGTATCTTTAGCGGGCGAAGGAACAAAGTGTGCCGCGGCAGGTTGGCGGGCGGCTTGAAGAAATTGGCAGGAATGCCAGCCGCGTTCGTCGCCTACCGGCGCCGACTTCTACGATCTGCAATTTTGCTGCTCTTTCTTCTGAGCTTTCAGCGAATTCTCCGGGCGCAGGACAACTACGAGATCCAGGTGTATCCATCAGAGACGATGGCGCCCAAGACACTGCTGACGGAATTGCACAGCAACTACACGGTGGAAGGGAGCACCACTACCCAGTACGGGATGCTGCCGACGCAAGGCCAGGAACATGAAACCATTGAGCTGACGCAGGGGATTACGAACTGGTCTGAGGTGGGATTTTATATTTTCACAGAGGAGGAAAACGGGACCGGCGTGCAGTGGGTGGGCGACCATATTCGTCCGCGCGTGCGCGCCCCTCTCAGTTGGCATTTACCGGTAGGGTTGAGCCTATCGAATGAAATTGGATATGCCCGCGCAGCGTATGCCAATCCAACCTGGTCCTGGCAGATCATGCCCATCGTCGATAAAACCATGGGGAAATGGTACTGGTCTGTGAATGGGACCATGAATTGGGGAATTCATCCCACATCGCTGCCACCGGGTTCGACTCCCGAGCAAATCCAGTACTACTATCGCGATGTTTCTCCCCATGGCATGACGTTTGGGCCCGCCGCCACGCTGACCTATCAGCCGAAC
>JAJYVR010000200.1 GCA_021791935.1 Acidobacteriota bacterium | reverse complement strand
GCCGGAGATGGTGCATGTCATCCTGACCGGTCGCAACGCGCACCCCAGCCTGGTTGAGATCGCCGACACTGTTACCGAGATGCGCGAAATGAAGCACGCCTATCAGAAGGGAATTCTGGCGCAGCGCGGCATCGAATATTAGCGCATTTTTGAGGATGAACCCCGTCCTTCCGACCCTTGAGCGTAGCGAAGGGAAAGAATCTGTGCATTGGCATTGTCGGAACTTCCCGCACTATCAGCGTGACGAATCTGCCTTTCGATCGGCGTCCAGCAGTTTAGGATGGATGGAGTATGTCCTGGTTTAAACGCAACGAGAACGAAAACGAGATTGAGACCACGTCGGAGAAGAATGTCCGCACCGAAGGTCTTTGGATCAAGTGCGACGTCTGCAACCAGACCATCTGGAAAGCCGACCTGGAATCCAACCTGAACGTCTGCCCGAAGTGCGGCAAACATTTCAAGCTATCGGCCAAGGCGCGCATCGACAGCCTGCTTGAACCCGGCTATCGGCTGATCGATACCGACCTGCGCTCGACCGATCCGCTCGATTTTACGGACCTGAAGCCCTACAAGGCCCGCCTGAAAAAGGCGCAGCGCGATACGGGAATGAACGACGCCATCCTGACCGCTCTCGGCAATCTTGGCCCGCACCCCGTCGTGCTCAGCGCCATGGAGTATGCCTTCATCGGAGGCAGCATGGGCGCCGTGGTGGGCGAAACCATCGCCCGCGCCGCCGACCGTTCTCTTGAAACTCGCCATCCGCTCGTCATCGTTGCCACATCCGGCGGGGCGCGCATGATGGAAGGCATCGTCAGCCTGATGCAGCTGCCGAAAATCTCCGCGCGTCTGGCGTTGATGGATGACGCCAAAATTCCCTACATCTCTGTGCTCACCGATCCCACCTTCGGCGGCGTCACTGCCAGCTTTGCCATGCTTGGGGACCTCAATGTCGCCGAGCCGGACGCGTTGATCGGTTTTGCCGGCCCACGCGTCATCGAGCAAACCATTCGCCAGAAACTGCCGGAAGGTTTTCAGCGTTCGGAGTTTCTGCTGGAACATGGAATGCTCGACGCCGTCGTTCCGCGCAGAGAATTGAAGCAATATCTCATCCGCGCCCTCGACTTCATGCAGCCCTGATGACGATTCAACGTCTCTGTACGCGCCATTTGTGTGTGCGGGCCGGCTTTCAACGCGGCCTTTGCGAGCGTCAGGAGCGATAACTTGTATCCGAGGTCAGGAGTTTTTTAGCGTGTGGCCGACCACGTAAATCGCGCGAAGCGGTCCCTCATCATGGCGGCGGTCCATTCTCGGGATACCATGCCTGAAATAGCGGTGCGAAAAATCGTTCACTCCCTGGGATACAGATATCGGCTTCACGACAGTAGGCTGCCGGGTAGGCCAGACCTGGTTTTCCCGTCGCGACGCAAAGTGGTGTTCGTGCATGGCTGCTTTTGGCATCGCCACGCACAGTGCAAGTATGCCAGTAGCCCCAAGACGCGTGTAGCATACTGGCAAGCAAAGTTTTTTGCCAATGTTGCGCGCGACCGCCGTACTCGACGAGAGTTGAAAAACTTGGGGTGGACGCAGATGACGGTGTGGCAATGCGAACTCAAGAAACCCGAGAAATTGACGGAGCGACTCGATGACTTTCTCGCGGATTAAGTACGGAAAAAGTACCGACCGTCCGATCGGAATCGACCTCTTTGCCGGCGCCGGGGGCCTATCGCTCGGTTTCGAGCAAGCGGGATTCGATGTAGCGGCTGCGGTCGAGATCGATCCGATTCATTGCGCTGTACACGAGTTCAATTTCCTCAATTGCGCCGCAATATGCGCGGACGCTACAAAAATCACAGGAGCGAACATACGAAAGGCGGCGAAGCTGAATGGAGCGGCCGTAGAAGTAGTCTTCGGTGGCGCACCTTGCCAAGGATTCTCCCTCATCGGGAAAAGAGCCTTGGATGATCCGCGCAATCGACTTCTCCTGGAATTCGTCCGCCTCACCGTCGAACTGGACGCGAAATATTTTGTTTTTGAAAACGTGAAAGGTCTAACGATTGGCAATCATCGCCAATTGCTGGAGGAATTGATCGAGATGTTTCACGCCAACGGGTACCAAGCGTTTTTGCCCTATCGCGTGCTGAATGCAGCCGACTTCGGCGTTCCCCAAGATCGACGCCGACTGTTCTTGATGGGTGCGAAGAGGGGCCTTCCGCTGCCACAATACCCGACCGCTGTTGCCGCTGTGCCCACAACGGTGTGGGAAGCTATAGGCGATTTGCCAGACCCCGATGAGTACGCTGAGTTGCTCGACTCCGATGTGGTTGAGCATGCACGCTTCCGCAAGGCATCGCGTTATGCGCGGATCCTGCGTGGATTGGCTGAAGATGTCCGAGACTTTTCATACCCAAGAGAATGGGACCCAAAGCGTCTTACCTCCAGTATGCGCACCGAACACACTCCATTGTCGCAACGGCGGTTCAACGCCACAGAGTCGGGCAAGGTAGAGGCAGTGAGCCGATTTCTCAAGCTTGATCCGGCGGGGGTATGCAACACGCTTCGAGCGGGAACCGGAAGCGATCGCGGAGCGTTTACCTCACCCCGCCCGATCCATCCCTATGCGCCGCGCTGCATTACGGTTCGCGAGGCCGCGCGGCTTCATTCCTATCCGGACTGGTTCCGTCTGCACACGACAAAATGGCATGGGTTTCGCCAAATTGGAAATTCCGTGCCACCGCTTCTCGGCCGCGCGGTAGCTGCGGAACTCCTCCGCACAATGAAGAAAGAACCTATGCGTCCAGAACAGACCATTGAACTAGGGCAGGAATCTCTGCTGCAAATGACGATGAGCGCTGCGGCGAGGTATTACGGTGTGTCTGAGACCGTCGTCGGAAAGCGGTTGCGTCCGGTGGACCGCTCGGATGTTTCACAACTTAGTTTTGCGATGGCCTGAAGACCGACATGGCGAAGAAGACAGACAAGGCGGCGCAGTATGTACCGATCATCGTCCACGTGTTTCGGAAACATTGGGCGAGGGGCATGGAAGAGTTTGAATTTCATCGAGACGAGCTGGTTGAAGCGGCCTCGGCGGAAGACGTCGAGCGTCCAGATAATCTTGGAGACGTAATTTACAGCTTTAAATTTCGACGCGACCTACCCGCTGAGATTCTGAAAACTGCACCCAAGGGCAAGGCGTGGATTATCGAAGGCGCGGGGAGAAGTTTGTATCGCTTTCGCCTGGTTGAAATCGGGGGCACGACGATCAGGCCTCGCGAAGACATCGCAGCCACGAAAATCCCCGATTCTACACCTGAGATTATCGGCGCTTATGCGCTTGGCGATGAGCAGGCGCTGTTGGCCAAAGTCCGATACAACCGCCTGATCGATATTTTTCTTGGACTGACGACGTATTCTCTACAGAACCATCTTCGTACCCACGTAAAGGGCATGGGACAGATCGAAATCGACGAGATTTATGTCGGACTCAATCGGAATGGCGCCCATTATGCGATTCCGGTACAGGCGAAAGGCGGGTCGGACAAGCTTTCGCCTGTACAGACCGCGCAGGACATCGCATGCTGCGAAGCCAAATTTCCGGATTTGATTTGCCGGCCAGTATCTGCGCAATTCATGGAGGACGGCGTCATCGCTCTCTTCGAATTGACCGTTGAGACAGGGCGTGTGCCGATCGTCGAAGAGCGTCACTATCGTCTTGTCCCTGCCGAACAGATCGACGCCGATACCAAGCGTCAATACGCGGACCGTTCATAGCGGCGCATATGTGCGTTGCGGCTGCGCAACCTCAGTTGATCCCTGCTCCGCGGCAGTTCAAGTACCACCGAGCGCAAAGAAGTATGCGATCGCTGCCGCCAGCGTTCCAGACAGCGCTCCGGGCTCCGCTTTTGTCGAATGCGATAGGGGGCTCGGCCAGATTTCCGCAGGGACCATGAACCATCCGGAAGATACCGTCGTTCGTGGGTGAGCACGAACATACGCTATCGCTGCAGCGATTTGCAATCGCTAAATTGCGGGATTCGTTTTGGCGACGCATGGGTCTGCCTTCGCGTCATCGCAAACACCGGGAGAGGCCGCTGATTCCTTCACCCTGGCACATGCATACGGTCCGTCCGGAATTACGGCCACACGGGCATGCTCCGGCATTCCGCGCAGCAAACCCGCCACCGCCGCTTCCACGCTCGCGAAGCAATTCGCACCCAGCGCGCCCAGGTTCTTGCTGGGAATTCCCGGCGCGTACAGCAGCACGTCATGCTTTAACCCCACCATCGCCAGCTTCTCCAGTTGCCATTGGTCCACCTGCACCGGCGTATGCTCAATAGCATCCAGAAACGCCCGCGGCCCACGGTAGCCGCGCATCATCGTCGCAAATTCCGCCGAGCCCACACCTTCCGCGCACTCGCTCAGGACCAGGATCTTTCCCCCCGGCTTCAAAATGTGCTGCACCGCGGTCACGCCTTTGATGGTCTGATAGAAGGTCAAATCCAGGGGGTAGCCGGCCGCCGTCGTGATCACCGCATCCACATACTCCGGCAGATACTCGATCGACGAGCCCTGCAGAAACTCCACTCCTGCCGCGTGCGCAGCAACCGGTTCGCCAGCAAACACACCGGAAATCTCCCGCGTCTTCGTCAACGTCACGTCCAGCATAAAGTCGTGACGCGCCATGCGCGCCACCTCCAGCAACTCCGCGTGCAGCGGGTTGTCGCAGATCGAGCCTTCCGTCGCCCGGGCCTCGCGCATGAATTGCGGCGAATGAAGCACCTTGATGGTTTCCTGCCCGGCCAGTCCAGGCGCCACCAGCTTGCGGCCGCCGGAAAATCCCAGCATCAGGTGCTGCTCAATAAATCCAAGCGTGAGGTGAAGCTCCGCCGACATGAATCGCTCGTCAATATAGATTGGCGTTCCCTGCTTCGTCGTGCCGACAAAACGGTGGCGCTCTCGGTCTCTGGCGTCGTGGTTGACGACGGTATACGCCGCCGCAATCTTCGCGCCCAGGATGGTCCGCAGCTCGTCTTCCGTCGCCCCGCGATGCAGGCCGGTCGCGATGCACAGCGTTACATTCTCCGGCGCAATGCCCGCGCGATGCAGACGGTCCAGCAACGGCGGCAGCGTGATTGGGTTGGGAGCCGGCCGGGTAATGTCGCAGACGGAGATGGCAGCGGACTTCTTCCCCTTCGCCAGTTCCATCAGCGGCGGACCGGCGACAGGAGTATCCAGCGCCGCGCCTAGCGCCTTCTCCACATCCGGCAACGGAGGCGCGGAATGGACCTTCACAACATGGTACCGAGGCCCGTCAGGCAGCTCGAGCGACAAACCTTGCCTGCCGAATGCGACGTGTATCTTCATCGACTCTTCTCCAAACCCATGCGCAATCGTCGGCCTCAACTCCGCCAATTCATCCCGTAACTGCTTGCGGGCTGCGCAGCGTGATCAACGTCAGCTCCGGCCGGCAATCCAATCGAAACGGTACGCCGACGGTCCCGATACCGCGGTTGACGTACAGATGCAGATCATTCTGCAGGTGAAACAGGCCTTCAACATACTTCCGCCCATACGGAGGTGTATACAAAGCGCCGATGAACGGAACCCGCACCTGGCCGCCGTGCGTGTGTCCGGAGAGCATCAGGTCGACACCGCCGTGTTTCACTACCTTGTCGGCGTAGTCGGGTTCATGCGCCAGCAGAATCACCGGCTCGTTGGCGGTTTGCAAGCCGCGCGGCACGGCCAGGTGCAGGTCCGGGTCGCTTTCGCCAATGTCCTTGACTCCGCCAATCCAAAGCCGCGCGCCATTCCGCTCAAAGGGAACATGCGCATTGGCCAGTACCGGCAGTCCGTGGGTTTCCAACGCGTCGGTCACCATGGTCGGGTCCACGACGACGTCATGATTGCCCAGCACGCACCACCGTTGCGGGCAAGCGATCCCGGACAGTATCTCGGCGCAACGGTAGCTGCTCTTCGCGCCGTAGGCTTTCGGCATCGGCCCTTCGCTGACATAATCTCCGGTCAACACCACCAGGTCCGGCGCCAGCCGGTTCACTTGTTCCACAATGTGGCGGAGGAAACCCGGCTCCGTGTACTGTTCGAAATGGATATCGGAAAGCTGGGCAATCCGCAGTCCGTCCAGCGCCGGGGAAAGTCGAGCCATCTCCACCGTGCGATGCGTGATTTCCAGATGATGGCGTTCGTACTCGCCGGAATACGCCAGCACGCCCGCCGCGCCCAGGCCCGAAAGCTGAAGAAAGCGCCGTCTCGTGAGGGAACGTTTAAAATCTTCGGCCACTCTTTAAGGATAAAGCATTGCGGGTGCCCCAGGTTCGCGCAGCTAACCTGGGATGAAAAATGGGGTGCCCCTCGATAAGGACGAAGGCTTTGTCAAGGCACAGTTTTCCTGTGCGGTGCGGCTGCATCGCTTGTCTTTC
>JAJYVR010000199.1 GCA_021791935.1 Acidobacteriota bacterium | reverse complement strand
GTCCCTTGCGAGCCATCTGTGTCGTTCCTCCTCTGGTATGTCGTTCGTTAAACAACATCCTAAGGAATCGAACCGGCGGCTCGCTTCAACTTGCCGCTCAACCACTTCTACAGAACTTTACGGACTCCAACCGCGATCCCGGATGGCAATATGCGAATGCATATGACGAACCTGACAGGCTGGAGTGATTCATCAAAATCTAGTCAAAGATATTTGAAATTTTGAAACCAAGCTGTTCGGCAGCCTGATCGTTTTTGTTTATCACTGCTTCGACCGCGTTGTCATCCACGGCTACCTCAGCGGTCTGTCACGGCCCGAACAGGCGGTCTACTTCTTTCGCCAGACGCTCGGCATTCCGGTGGTGAGCAAGGAAGTTCTCCGCCAGCTCACCGACGATTGCCGCGGCTGGATAGAGGCCTACGCCCGCAACCACGGAATTGCGATGGAATGGGCCGAAAAGAACGTCCGCAAAGAGGACCATGTTTTGCCCGCGCTGCGCCGCATGGAAAAGAAGGACGCCGATGCAGGGCAATCGCATTTCAAAATAGCTCCAGAAGCCTGTAGAGGAAGTCATCGTCCCATCCGGCAGGTTTGAACTTTCCGCGCAAGGAGCCTTTTGATCCCTCTGCTTGCATGGCGTTGATGGCCATGTGGCGCAGCACGGCCAGATTGTGCGGCCCGTGGCCCATGCGCGTGCGATCCTGGTCCTCGTTCATGACCACATCCAGCCGCCAGTGCAGGCTGTTTTCGATTCCCCAGTGCTGTCGAACCACTTGGTTGAGCCGCTCCGGCGACAGGACTCGACTGAGCAGGCAGTAGGCAGTTTCGGTCGTGGTTTTGTCCGCCGTCTCGCGTGTCCGAACCACTTTGCCGATGGCCTTCAGGCCCGGCCATTGGTGCTGTTTCCGCAACCAGTCGATCTCGGTGGACACCATCGCCGTGCGCGTCTCGATGCGTCCGTGATCGGCCTCGACAACCGGCGCAGCGATGCTGGCTCGCAACTCCGGATCGTCCAGCAGCAGGACCACGCTGCGCGATCGCAGTTCGCTCGAATACACCACGGAGCCAGACATCTTCCACGACGTTTTCGGCCACGTACCCATGCACGCCCATCCCGTCTTCGCGGATTTTCTCTACGAGTACGGCCGGGTCTGCGGCAACATGGCCGGGCGCACCGACGACCTAACCCGCATGGGCAGGCTCTTTTGGTTCACCGTCGAGTTTGGCGTCATCCGCCAGGACGGCCGCATTAGCGTCTACGGCAGCGGGTTGATTCCCTCTCACGGAGAATGCTCCTACGTCGTGGAGCGCGGCCCGGAGATACGCGACTTCAATCTCGACCAGGTGCTGGAGCACGAATTTTCCATCTCCGAAATGCAGCCGGTGCTGTACGCGGTGGAGTCGTTCCAGCAGATTTACGAGGCCGCGCAGCAAGCCGGCCGCCGCCTCGGCTAAAAACTTTCACAGAATCGCAACCTATTTAGGAGACAATGAAGTGTAGCCTTGACAGGCCAGGGAGAAACTGCGTGCCGCGAATCCACTATCAGCAACAACTGGCGCAACTGAAAGACAAGCTGCTCGCCATGGCGGCGCTGGCCCAGCAAACCATGGATTGCGCCATGGACGGCTACCTCAAGTCCGATATCGTTCTGCTGCATCACGTTCAGGAAAACGAAGCTGCCATCAACGCCGCCGAGCGCTCCGTCGATGAGATGGCCTATGACCTGATGGCGATGGAACAACCCATGGCCATCGATCTGCGGTTTCTTCTGGCCGTCATTAAAATCAACGGGGACCTGGAACGGATCGGCGACCAGTCGGTGAATATCGCCGAACGGGCCTCCGAGCTGCTGCAAATGCCGCGCGCCGACCTGTCCGTAAATCTGCACCTGATGGGCGAACTCACCGAGCAGATGATTCGCATCGCGCTACAATCCCTGCTGGACGGCGACGCCGCCATGGCCAAGTCCGTTGTTGCCCTCGATAACGACCTGGACCAGATGAACCGTCAGGTCCACAAGGCCATGATCCTCGCCATTCAGCAGCACCCGGAATGGACGGAGCAGGCGCTGAACACCATCATCATCTCGCGCAATCTGGAGCGCATCGGCGACCACGCCACCAACATCGCCGAGGACGTCATCTTCTGGGTGCATGGCGCCGACGTGCGCCACCAGTTGAGCCTCGCCACAGACTGACCGTTCCTCGCTGGCAGAAATCCACGCGGTGCCTCTTTTCGCCCGCGATTATCTGTTACAACAAACATGTCCCGAAAACAAACACATCCCATGGCTCCTGCAAAAAAAACCTCCCGCACACCCCGCAATTCCGGCTCCAGCAAAAATCCTGCTTCCGCCGCCAAACCAACTGGCCTGCAGGCAGAACTGCGGCAGACGAAACCCTTCTCCAGCTTGCATGCCGAGGTCTTCCTCAACCTGGTGCGGACCGCCGAACAGTTGCAGCACGCGCTCCGTATGAAACTGAAGCCCCACGGCATCACAGAGACGCAATACAATTCTTTGCGGATTTTGCGCGGCGCCGGCCCGCATGGATTGACCTGCGCCGAGATCGCCGAACGCCTGGTCAGTCAAGACCCGGACATTACCCGGCTATTGGGGCGGCTGGAGCGAGAAGGATTGGTGCGCAGAGAACGGGGCGCAAAAGATCGTCGAGAGGTCCTGACGAAAATTACCGGCGACGGACTGGATCGACTGAAGGAAACCGATCCCGTAGTGAACAGCGCCGTCCACGGGCTGCTGGCCCATCTCTCTCAGGCTGAACTGAAAACGCTGATCGCATTATTGGAAAGGGCACGGCTGCTGGCCACGCCCAAATAGAGGATGGAACAAATTCGCAACTCAGGGGCGTAGGCGGCCGATGTTGATTTCCTGCACCGTTGCCTTGCCCGTGCCGGCATTCACCACAGGCTGCTTCAACAATTGATGGTGCAGGCAATACAGCGCCAGTTCAAGCCGATCGGAGACGCCCAGCTTGTCGTAAATCTTGCGCAGATAGTTCTTCACTACCTGTTCGGTCGTGCCGATTTTATAGGCAATTTCCTTGTTCCGCATTCCCTGCGTCACGCAGCCGATGATCGACATCTCCTTCGGCGACAGCCGCGGCTGCAGTTTTGGATTGGTCAGGTTGTTGGCCTCGGTGCGATAGGCATCGATCACCCAGCTGACCGACTGATTGTCGATCCATGTCTCGCCGTCGGCGATCTTGCGGACGCAACGAATTAGCAGGTCCGGGGAGATCGACCGCGAGATGACGCCGCGCACGCCGCGACGGTACAAGTCCACGATGAAAGGTTCGCTGTTCTCGCTCACCTGAACGATCAGCTTGGCGTTCGGCGCCCGCTTCAGCATATCTGGGATCGCATCCGCTTGGCCGGAGATCATCCCTCCATCCAGCAGGACGATGTCGGACGGATACCGCTCCAGCGCAGCCAGCAGTCCGGGATAGTTCTCTGCCTGCGCCACCACGCGCATGTCGTCCTCAACGGCAAAAATCTTGCGGATTCCTACCCGGTAAATGGCTTGGGAGTCGGCCAGCAGAATGCGGATTCCAGCAGCGTCCTCAGAGGGTCCCGAAGGGCTTTTTTCCGGGACAGCGCTCGGCCCGGACTCGGGAGCCGAATCGAGAGCGGGGGGCGAATTCATGTTCTTTTTCGTTGCATCGGCAGAAATAACAGGCATTCGGCGCCTCAGGAGAGCATTTCGTAGTTATCGATTACAGTGGCAACTTCCACGCGTTCCGGACTTCTTCGGTAGGAGCGGACCACTCGTCCACAGCAGTGGACCCGTACATCGTCGGATGTCCCCAGCGTCGCCGAGGGCATGATCATCTCCACTTCAATGGCGCTCCCCGCCTCGAGTGCGCGGGAAAACGCAAGCAACAAACCGCTGGCGGAAACGTTGATCGTCTCAGCGTCTTCTTCGCCCTTTTCCGTTTGAATCTTCACCTTCATCCGTACAGGAAAACGAACAGAATTCCTCAACTCCAAAACTGAGTCGGAATGGACGTTCTTCGGGACGGGCTCATGCACGGGTGATCACCCCAACTCGATTTTGTCCTGAGCCAATAGGGCCCTCTCTACAAGTCGTTTCTGAGAGTTCAGAATACATGGATCAGTCACACTTGCACAGTTACTAATAAGAGTCACGAAGGTAACGAAATAATTATTACTGATAATAGGCAAACACCTGAGATCCAGTAATCTTACTTTGTTTTGATGGGATCAAACCTTGGAACCGTAAGCCTTTTCCCAGGAATGGTTTAACGGGCCACTCCCCTTCCCTGCCGGATATGCGTGCCGGAGCGCGCCCGTAACATAATCTTTGGCAGCCTGCATGGCCGCCGACGGCCCATCCCCTCGGGCGATTCTTGCAGCCAGGGCGGAAGAGAAGGCGCAGCCAGTCCCGTGAGTGCAGGTTGTCTCGATGTGTTCTCCCGCAAACCACTGGCATTGGTCTCCCACCAGCAATAAATCGTCGGGCGCGGCCGCGTGACCTCCGGTGACAACAATTTTCAAGGCCACATTTCCCTGAACTGCGGCCATTCCTTGCAGTTGGCGGGCAGCCTTTTCCGTTTCCGCCCTGCTTGTTGGCGAGAAAGTACCGGTCAGGGCCGCCACTTCGGCCAGATTCGGGGTAATCCAATCGGCCCGTGCCAGCCACGCTCCCCGCAGGACCTCGCAGCCATCGACATCCAGCAAGTCCTTGCCGGAGCTTGACTTAAGGACTGGATCAAGCACAACCGGCACGCCCTTTTGCCCGTCCAGCCACGCCAGAACCACCCTCGCGATGTCTCCCTTGCCCAACATTCCCACCTTAATCGCGCCGAAGCATACATCCTCAGCCAAACAGTCCAGCGTCTCAATCACGATGCTGGGGGCCAACGCAATCATCCGGCGGACCCCCTGGGTGGACTGGATCGTAAGCGCCGTAATGCACCCCATGCCGTACACTCCGGCGGCCGCAAACGTTTTCAAGTCCGCCAGCACTCCCGCCCCGGCCGACGGATCGTAGCCGGCGATCGAAAGAACGATGGGCGGCGAGCTTTGCATGGCATTGGAAGCGGAACTCGCAGGCGAGACTGACTGCTCCGCTCCAACAAGAGAGCGTTCTGGAACAGGAGGCTGGCTGGACGGAGGCGACAAGGCGTTTCCTGCGGTACGAGACAGACGTCAGTGAGCGGACGATAGCGCCACTCATGGGTATCACAAACCACCTGAATTTGCAAGCAAAATCTTAAGTAAGTCTATTTTTTTCATTGACTTAGACGGTTCGCACGGGTACACTGGAAGGAGCTTCAGTTATGGGAATTCTTGACCCCAACTCGACATCGAATGTTCCGGAGGGCCCTTTGTCCATTCGCCGCGCTATATCCATTGCGGGGGGTCTGTTCTGCGGCATCACCCTCAGCCTGCACGGCATCCAGCCCAGCCGCGGCACCGCGTCCGTACTGGCGGAGGCGACCATAGCAAACAGTCGTCCCGCCTCGGCCAAAGCTGCGCCCCTGGCCGCTCCGGCAAAGAATTTCCAGGATTGGCACCAGATCGGCCTGGCCTCGTGGTATGGTCCCCAGTTCCAGGGCAAGGAGACCGCTGATGGGGAAACCTTCAATATGTACGACCTGACCTGCGCCCATCGATTCCTGCCCCTGGGCACCTGGGTCAAGGTCACAAATCTCCGTACCCGCAAGTGGATCGTGGTGCGCGTCAACGACCGCGGCCCGGTTCCCGATACCAGGATCGCCGACCTGTCTTCCGAAGCCGCCCACATGCTGGGAATGCGTGCCCGCGGTGTCACCCGCGTCCGGCTCGACGTGATCGACCCCAAGGCCGCCGTTGAAATTGCCCGCCTCGACCGCATCCGGATGGCCCGCCTGGCCGCCGAGCAATCCACCATCGATGCCGGCGACTAGGGCCCATCTCATCCATGCCTAAGGAGCATCAGGAGGCATGCGAGAGGGACGAAGCCGAGGAAGTTTTCGATACGGTGTTCCCATCGGGCGACGAGGCGGCGGCAGTGCAGCATCCAAGCAATGATGCGTTCGATCTTCCATCTGCGCCGGTAGCGGCGTAGATGGCGGCCACCCTGTGCCATCAGCTTGCGGTTGCACCGGTTGGACGAGATCCTCTCGACGCCGTAGTCGGTGGCGAGTTTTTCATCGGGCGGGTCTGAGTCGTAGGCCTTGTCGCCGATCAGTTTTGCGGGCAGCTCGTCGAGCAGGCATCCGGCCAGAACATCTTCCACAAGCTTGCACTCGGCAGGCGAAGCGCTTGCGACAGATACGGCGAGAGGAAGACCGTCACCAGTTGGGCGATACAGGCGCCGGCGGACAGCAGCGAGAACGTCACGCTGAGAGAAACGAGCTGTCGCGCATATTTCATGGGTCAACCTTCAATTGCAACAGTGACAGATACATATTCGCGAACCA
>JAJYVR010000198.1 GCA_021791935.1 Acidobacteriota bacterium | reverse complement strand
GGACGATGCGATCGCCGCGCAGTGTCAACAGCAGGCGTCCATCCACATACACCGGGGCGACCGGATCTTCAAACGTACCCGGCAGAGAAATGCCGATGTTGGCGTGCTTCGATTCTCCCGGTCCGTTCACCACGCAGCCCATCACGGCCAGCTTCAACTCCTCCACGCCCGGATATTTCTGGCGCCAGATCGGCATCGACTCGCGAAGATGGCTTTGAATCTGCTGTGCCAGTTCCTGGAAAAATGTGCTGGTTGTCCGTCCGCAGCCAGGGCAGGCCGTTACCTGCGGAGTAAAGCTGCGAATGCCCAGCGATTGCAGAATTTGCTGCGCCGTCAAAACTTCTTCCGTGCGATCGCCGCCCGGTTTTGGCGTCAAGCTGACACGAATGGTATCGCCGATGCCGGCCAGCAGCAGCGGCGTCAACCCAGCCGTCGAGGCAACAATGCCCTTCATCCCCATGCCGGCTTCGGTCAGTCCCAAATGCAGCGCGTAATCGCAGCGACTGGCCAACATGCGATACACGTCGATCAGGTCGTGGACTCCGCTCACCTTGGCGCTCAAAATAATCTGGTCGTGCCGCAAACCGTAACGTTCCGCCATCTCCGCGGAATCCAGCGCGCTGCGCACCATGGCTTCCATGGTCACGTCGCGGGCTTCTTTTGGCTTGGCGGACTTCGCATTTTCATCCATCATGCGCGTCAACAGCGCCTGGTCCAAAGATCCCCAATTCACCCCGATGCGCACAGGCTTTTGATTCTCCACGGCGCACTCGATCATGGTGCGAAAATTATCGTCGTCCTTGCGCCCAATGGAGCAGTTTCCAGGGTTGATGCGATACTTCGCCAAAGCGCGCGCGCAGTCGGGATATTTCTTCAGCAGCAGATGTCCGTTGTAATGGAAATCGCCCACGATCGGCACATGCACGTCCTGCTGCGCCAGTTCCTTGACAATTGCGGCGACTGACTTGGCCGCTTCATCGTTGTTGACCGTGACCCGGACAATCTCCGAGCCGGCGCGGTGCAACGCGGCCACTTGTTGCACGGTCGAAGCGACATCGGCGGTATCGGTGTTGGTCATCGACTGCACCACAACCGGTGCATCCGAACCGACCCGAACTTTGCCGATCAGGACTGTAGGCGTCTTTCTGCGAATGGTTTCTGGCATAAGCGTTCCACCGCTATTTTATCATTCCGCCGAGGCGGCTTGGTCCGCATCACAACCGAGTTGTCGTAACCGGAAAGGGCCCCGAGGTCCGCCCTTGTCATGTCGAAAATGTCGACTTCGGCCCCACCCCGCCCCTCAAGCCGCGGATGCCGCCATTGCAGATAAGGCCGTTTCCTGTTAGGTTTACGAGGGTCAGGGTCATTCGGTATATACGCCCTCTAGAACACATGAAATGAGTGTGTCTGCAATGAAGCCATCGCCAATGAAAAAGAATACGGCCTCGATGCCTCGCGTGATTGCCGGCAAGTCCGACGCCGTCGCCGACCAAGGCCGGAAACAACGGATTCAGAACTACGAGACTGCGGTGCGTCTCATGCGCGAAGGCAAGTATGAGAAGGCCAAGGCCGCGCTGGAAACCCTGCTCTCCTCCGGTGCCGGCGATCTGGTGGATCGCGCCCGCGTTCACCTGACCGCCTGTGAGCGTCAGATGAAAAAGAACGCCATCTCTTTTCACAGCCCGGAGGAGCAGTACGACTACGCCATCTCGCTGCTGAATACCGGATTCTATGAGGACGCGCGCGAACAGTTTGAAGCCATCCTGAAAAAGCATCCGACCGCCGATTATGCCCACTACGGTTTGTCCGTGATGCACTGCCTGACAGGCCGCGCCGAGGATTGTCTGGAGCAACTGGCTCTCGCCATCGGATTGAATCCGCAGAACCGCATTCAGGCCCGTCTGGACTCGGATTTTCAAGAAATGACCGACGACCCACGTTTTACTGAGCTGCTGTATCCGGAAATTCTTTAAGCGTCTTTCCGGTCGCGGCCTGACAAGTCTGCCCAACAGGCGCCTGGAGAATGAGTAAGTTGACGAACATGCATCCAGCCGGTTCTCCTGAGTCCCGTCTCTCCGACCCAAAACAACCGGCGCCTGCGGATGTGGCCCAGGAACCCTTGTTGCGTGTGGCTGCCATCGGCGGCGGCACAGGCTTGTCCACCCTGTTACGCGGCCTGAAGCGACATACGCAATCTCCTTTGCACGCTGCTACGTCATCGGACTTTCCTTCCGAGCCGCCCGCGGTCATCTCCGATCTTGCCGCCATTGTGACTGTCTCCGATGATGGCGGTTCCAGCGGCCGCCTGCGCCGGGACATGAACATGTTGCCGCCCGGCGATTTGCGCAATTGCATGGTCGCGCTGTCGGAGGACGAGCACCTGTTGTCTCGGCTGTTTCAGTATCGGTTCGACAGCGGAGAAGGTCTGGAAGGCCACAGCTTCGGCAATCTTTTCCTGGCTGGATTGACAGCGGTCACCGGCGACTTTGCGCTCGCCGTCAAAACGTCGTCGCAAATACTTGCCACCCGCGGACATCTCTATCCCGCGACAAATTCCAACGTCACCCTGGCCGCGTTGATGGACGATGGCTCGACCGTCCTCGGCGAGACCAAAATTACAGCCAGCAAGCGCCGCATCGTTCGGCTGATGTTGGAACCGGAGCGCGTGGCGGCGCTGCCGGAGGCGATCGAGGCGATCCTGGGCGCGGACCTGATTACGCTCGGCCCCGGTTCCCTCTACACCAGTTTGATTACCAATCTTCTGGTCGAAGGCATCGCCGAGTCGCTGGTGGCCGCCCACGGACTGCGGGTTTTTATCTGCAACCTGATGACGCAATCCAATGAAAGCCTGCACCTGACCGCCTCGCAGCATATTGAACGTATTTACGAGCATAGCGGCGGCGCCATCTTCGACTATGCCTTGGTCAACGTTGCGCCCGTTCCTGACGCGGCGCGGCAACGCTATGCCGCCGAAGGCGCGGAACAAATCGTTGCCGATATCGAGCAGATTGAGCGCCTGGGTGTGCGCTGCGTTACCGGCGATTTTCTCCACGCCGAAGAAGTCCTTCGCCACGACTATGAGCGGGTTGCCGATGTGCTGCTGGAACTTGGCCTGCAACACCGCTAGAACAAACGCAGCTCTCCTGTAAGGCAAAAGAGTTGTCATCCCGAGCGAAGTCCTTGCGAAGCAAGGCCGAAGTCGAGGGACCTGCGTCTCTGTCCCAGACTAATTCTGGGTCAGCTATAGAACTTCTTTCACCTCGGGACCATCAGCCGAAGCTGCTTTCACTTTTCCTGAAACTCAAAAATATTTTTATTTTTTCTCACATTTTGCGTCCTTTCGCGCTCTCGTCTGCGTATATGCAGGTACAGAGACGCCCGGGGAAGGACGAATCCATTGCAATCCGCAATCGCAAACTCATCCGTGGCATCGATCGCGCCGTCGAGAGATGGGTTTCGTGACATTGTGGAGCGGCACCAGTCCCGCGTGTACAGCATTGCGTATCGCATTCTTGGCGATTGCGGCGCGGCGGAAGAAGTCGCGCAGGATGTTTTCCTCGCGCTGTATCGCAACCTGGATCGGCTGGAGTCCGAGGAACACTTGTTGGCCTGGCTGCGCCGGGTTACGGTGCACCGGGCGACCGATGCCTATCGCCGCCGTGCCGGCCGGGCAGATTTTGCCGCAGACGAGTTTTGCGAGGAACGCACGGTTCTGTACGGCAACGGTCCTGCGGTTTCACAGGAGAGCTTCGAGTCGGCTTCTACGGCGACCAGCATTGAGCAGATGGTCGCGACCCTTCCGCCGGCGCAGCGCGCGGTTCTGCTGCTGCGATATCAGGAAGACCTAATGCCCACCGAAATCTCCGCGCTGCTTTCCATGCCTCTGGGGACAGTCAAGAGTCACCTGCAACGCGCGCTGAAATTGTTGCGCAGCCAGGCATCGCGGCAACGAAAGAAGGTCGCCCATGGTTGAATTTGGCAGAGGACCGCAGGATTCCGAGAGCGATGGATTCGACCCGGGATTGGAAGCAATGTTCGAGCAGGAGTTGCGAGCCGGACTTCAGCCCCGTCCGGCACCGGAAGGTTTTGTGGATCGTGTGCTTGCGAAGGTTGATATATTGCCGAGCCATGACCCGGCCCCGTGGCCGATTCGGACAATCCGAAATCCAGTGGTGCGTGGCGCCATCGCAGCGCTGCTGCTGATGGCTGTCGGCATCGGCGGCTACATCGAGCACCAGAGAGAACGCCGGATTGCCGGCGAGCACGCCCGCCAACAAGTATTGCTCGCGCTTAGAATCACAAGCTCTACACTACAGGATGTTCGCAACAAAGTGGACGGCGACAACGCGAACCACGAAAACGCAAATTAAGGAGAAACCGTATGACTCGAATGAAACGATCCATCGCCGCATTCCGAACCGGTTTGCTGCTTGCTTGCGGTTTGCTGCTTGCGCTGCCTGCGGTCGCCCAGGACACACAGCCGGATTTTCCCGTTGCGCTCGACAAGAAGCTGGCGGCGCGCGCCTCCGGCGTGAATGAAGTCACGATGAACAAAACCATGCTGAAATTCGCCAGTCAGTTTCTCGACTCCAAAGACAAAGACGACGCGCAGGCGCAACATTTGATTCAGAACCTGAATGCGATCTACGTCCGCAATTACGAATTCTCCCAGCCTGGCCAGTACACATCGGACGATCTCAACACCGTCCGCCGCCAATTCATTGGACCCGACTGGAATCCGATGGTGAAGGTGCGCTCCAGGAAAGGCGAGGGCGACACCGATATCTACGTCAAGATGGTCCACAACGAGGTCCAGGGAATGTTCATTCTCGACGCCGAGCCCAAGGAACTGAACATGGTCTACATCTCCGGTTCGATCCGCCCCGAAGACTTGAAGGACCTCAGCGGAAACTTCGGCATTCCCAATATCAATACCGGGAAGGGCATGTCGAAGGAGTCGAGCGGAGGGTCCAAATGAACAAAGTTTTGTGTCTCATGGCGGCCTCGGTCTTGCTGGTTTCCACCGGATGCTCCGCCGCGGACCATGATTTCAATTCCGTCGTGTCCGCCGTGGAGCACAAGTACTCCGTTCATGCGCAACGTGTTCCCCTGACGGGCCTGGTCAGCATGTGTGCCAGCCTGAAAACGTACGGCGGCGTGCGGGGCCTTGCGGGTGGCTGAGTTCGACAATGTGCGCGGCATGGATGGAAAGGACCTGTATCCGCTGCTGCGGTCCAGACTCGGCGACGAATGGCAGCCGTTTGTCACGGAAGTGAGCGGAGGACAAACTCACGGCGGTGATCAGTCTGTCCATTTTAGTTCATCCCAATGGTTCTTCCATGGGCATGATGATTGCGGATTGCGACCACGGTGAACTGGACCTGGTGGGAATGGAAATGAACGGGTCGGCCTTGTCCAGGTGGCTGCACGATCCGGAGCGCCAGAAGCATCCTTCCCATCCTGGCAACGCTTCCGGCGACTAACGAACTTTCACACTAAGGTAGACCCCGGACTTCAGTCCTGGGGAGCAGAAGCCGCTGGAATGCGCCTTCAGGCGCTGCGGTTCGAAGCTTTGACGTTGTTCGGGCAAGCCGTCGAACACCCTCGCCCCACGGGCGGCGAAGTATGGAATAAGGGTGGCGGCGGTTGACGGTATTTCCTACGATTTTGATTCGGTCACACGATTCTTTTCCTGCGCAACGCTCATCTTCTGCACCAGGTTGGTGGTGCTGAAGCCCGCGACCGTCGGCACAATGGCGACACGCCCGCCCCAGCTGCGCACCAGGTCCGCGCCAACGACCGTCTCTTCCGTATAGTCGCCGCCCTTCACCAGGACGTGGGGCCGCAAGGCCTCAATGGTCTCAAGCGGAGTGTCTTCATCGAAGATCACGATGGCATCGGTCGACGCCAACGCCGCCAGAATGCGCGCCCGATCGTCTTCGCCGACAATCGGCCGGGTGGGGCCCTTCAAACGCCGCGTGGAAGCATCGCTGTTGATCCCCAACACCAGGTGGTCGCCCATGCGGTGCGCGTTTTCCAGCAGCGTAATGTGGCCGATGTGCAGCAGGTCGAAGCATCCATTGGTGAACACAATCGTCTCGCCCCGATTGCGCCATTGCGCGGCGCGGGCAATCAAACCGGCGCGGTCCACCACCTTTTCCTGCGTGCTGGCCGCTACTTCCACTGACAATGTCGCCAGCAGGTTGGCGCGATCGATGGGCACCGTGCCCACGCGGCTGACAACAATTCCGGCAGCCACATTGGCCAGTTGAATCGCGCTTTCCGGGTCGAGCTTGGCCGCGGCTGCTGCGGCCAGCGTCGCAATCACGGTATCGCCCGCGCCGGAGACATCGTAGACTTCGCGCGCCAGGGCTACGGCATGCAGGTCGTGCTCCGGGTCGCGATCCACCACGCGAATGCCGCGCTCGCTCATCGTGACCGTCAGATAGTC
>JAJYVR010000197.1 GCA_021791935.1 Acidobacteriota bacterium | reverse complement strand
GGACCCCGCAAAAATACTGGGATCAACAGATAATGGATCGATTCGTTGACGGGCAGGTCGGGATGCAACCACATCTTGTCTCCGGCCTGCAGGTTCGGCACCTGGGAGATGGGCAGGCTGATGCCGGCGCGAGTGATCCTGATCTCCAGCCGAGGTCCGGGCAGATCAAAAGGGGCTGCGGCAGCGAAAGCCAACGAGGAGACCAGGAACAGCATCGTAAAGACAGGAAGGCCAGCGCCAAACCGGGATCGCCAATTCATACCTCCTATTCTATGGAAGGACAACGAATCCTTCATCCCCGGGGCCGAGTTCGACACCGAGAAATCCGGACAGAGATCCGTGAAGTCTGCGATGATGGCGAAGACGCATACGACAAGCACGGAGTGACGCGGAAATGGAGCGGATTCAAAAGCAGGAACTTTTGGACAGCGATCAGTGGTCCGGAGATGAAGTCGCCTGTGCCCTGGGGGCCATTGGGCGGGTGAACCGGCTATATGGCGGAAACAGGATGCACAAGCGGCTGTTTCAACGCGTGTGCTCCAAATTCGAAGGCCGGAAGCTACAGGTCCTCGAAGTGGCTTCCGGCTATGCGGATGTGTTGCAGGCCGCGTCGTTGATGTTGAAGAAGCAGAACATTTCGCTGGAAATTTCACTGCTGGATCGTTGTGCCCGACACTTGCCGCAGCGGCACAACTGGCACAAGGACCTGCGCCTACCGACATTGCTGACAGGCGACGCGCTGGAACTGGAGATGCCGGACAACAGCGTCGACGTCGTTTCCTGTTGTTTGTTCCTGCACCACTTAAGCGTCGAGGAAGCGCGCGCGTTTTTGCGCGAGGCCCTGCGCGTTTCCCGCATCGCCGTGCTGATCAACGATGTGGAGAGAAAGCGGGTGAACTATTTTCTTTCCCACCTCTACCGATTCATGGACCCCAGCAGGCTGTCGCGCCACGATGGACCCACTTCCGTGCGGCAAGCCTATACCTACGCGGAAATGCAGGGCCTGCTGCAGGAGACGCGCTGCCGCTATGAGCTGGAACGGGGCTACCTGTATCGGCTGGGCGCGATCGCCTGGAAACAGGAGATGCAGCCCGGTTAAGGGCGCAGGCGGGCGAAAGAGTCGGTTGCAAAAGCGCAAAAGCGAGCCGACATGTCGACTCGCTTTTGCCGTTCCGGGGAGGGGACTCAATTCCTCGCCATGTTCCATGGTAGCGGAATCCTTGCCAAAATCCTCCGACATTCCTCGATTTCGCTGAAGAAAAATAGGCTCCCGTTGCTTTGCCCACAGCAAGATTTGCGAACAACACGACGTTCACAGAATGAAAAAAATCCCTCGATGACGAGTTTCACCATCTTCGTGAGATGCATCCTAAGTGCGGAAGAACTCTATCCGCCGCCGGTGGATGGAGCGCCTGAATCGCAGATGTTGCGCGATAGGGGAGACGAGATGGCACAAGCGAAGAAATGCAAACACGCGGCCTGCAACTGCATGACGTCCGATGGCAAGGATTATTGCGGCGACCGCTGCAAAGACTCGAAGAACATGACGGAACTGACTTGCCAGTGCAACCATCCTGAATGCAAGGGCGAAGCCTTGAAAGCGTAAGCCGTGAACGCTCCGCCGGTTGGAGCGGGCAGGCCAATCGCTCTGCCGGGCGTCCGGTCGAGCGCCTTTACTGAAGGATGCACCCCGACAAAGGCGGATGTAGACTGTTGGCGTCGCCGGAGCTGCGACCAGAATCGTTCGTCCTGGACTCCGCGTCCGGCGCGGCGTCCGGCCTGTTGTCGCAGTCGGCGCTTTTTCAGGAGGGACGGTGAAGAAGCTTCGGTTCGCGTTTTCTACTTTCACTCTGGTGCTGGCTGGGTTCGCTGTCTTGTCTTGCGGTTCGAATTCGTCGTCCATGATGGGACCCGTCGGGCCAAGCGGTCTTCAATCCATTACGCTGGCCCCTGCTGCCGCCAACGCGCAAGCGTATTCCGATGGCAAGGTGCCGTTCGTGGCCACGGGCTACTACATCGATCCGGCCCACACAGTCACCCCTCAGCCGGCGCTATGGGGCGTGTGCCAGCAAAACGCTCCCACGACGGCTGTGACCGTTAGCCAGACTGGCGTGGCGCAATGCGCGGCGGGAGCAAGCGGAAAATACACAGTGTACGCGGTCGGGGGCATGACCGAGTGCCAGCTCGTGGGTCCGTGCGGGACTGGATGTACGATCACGGGCACCGCACAACTGACCTGTCCGTAGGTTTTTGTTTCCTGCTTCACTTTGCAGGAGCCACGGCATCGCGCTTTTATCGAGTGGGCAAGCCAAGATCGCTGGCCGGCAGCATGGTAAACAAAAATTTCGACATGCGTCTCCCTTCCTCATGGAGCGTGGAATGAAGCATCCGTGCAGGCCCATCTGCTTCTGGGCCTGCACGGTGGACTGAGGACCGTTCTGGATGGAGATGGATCGATGGCTCTAGCTGGCAGGCTCTTTGTAAAGAGCAGCGCCGGCAATCGCGCTGACAACGAGCTCAACAATTGCGCCGAGAGTTGTGTACGCCATCAGATGATGCGAAAAAAGGCCGCTCACGCACATGAAGCTGGCATTGGGAACCAGCGCACCGACAACCCAGACGGCGAGGCCGGCGCAGATTGCGGTCTTGACTCCGGCGCCGAAGCGAGGCCGGATGGCGGCATAGATCCAGATCGTTACAATGCCGGTAACGATCCCGAGCACATTGAATCCTAGTAACGCGCTGGACGAAAAATTGGCATGCCCGAGCGCCTTCATCCCGTCAGCCCAGCGAGGCGCCAGCAGGACGCCATCGACCAAGTAGCCCAACACATCCAGAACGATCCCCGCAACGATGCCGCCGAGGATGACACGACCTATGTTGATTTTTCCCATACATTCTCCTTGTCAATCGAATTGAAGGGGGGAACTCCGGAAAACAATTGCGTTTACGCGCTGCCGACAAGCTCTGAAGGAAGGTCGGCCAAGTATACGCCCGGCGGGCATCGATCGGCATAGATAGATCGTAGATATTTTTCTTGAAATACGGTCCGCGAGAACGGTTCAAAGAGAAGGAACTACCAGCCTGCACACGCCAGAGCGTAGAGCGATGAAGGCCACAAAAATTGGTGGAGGAGGCGGGAGTCGAACTGCCAATCCCTATTGATCACACGAAGGTCGTTGATTTCCCGTTCGCCCAAATGGGCCCAAATACCCACAACGCCGGATCGATTGCAGGTTGATGGTACGGTCTCGTCTGTTGGCCCTATACGGTTGTTCCTCTCGATGTCTGAGCGGCCCGGTCGAGGTCATCATCCATCTGGCAAAGCTGCCTGCAAGTGGAAATGCCCATTCTAAAAAAAAGCCTTCGCCGGTAAACTAACTCCACAGGGCACGAACGATGGGCCTGCGTCGATACTGCTGGAACGGACCCGCGCAGCGCGAGCAAACTATACTGGAAAACAATCCGTCAAAAACTCAAACGAGCGCCGTGGTGGCGCCAGAATACGAGGGGCCCAGTGAAGAAGAAGGCAGCCAAGGCAGCCAAGAGCGCAAAGACAAGCAAGCCAGGCCTGCCGGCTTCGCGGTTCGCCGCCGAGCAGGTGTTGCGCGACGTACAGCGGGCCATCGCCGGGAAGGACTTTGCGAGCATTGAGGAGTTGAATGCCTATTTAGCGGCACTCGCCAGCCCCGGACTGCACCAGTCGCTCGGCGATACCGCTCCGCTCTCACCCAGAGAAGAGGCGCAGGAGTTGGCCTACGAGGCCATGGAAGCGAAGACAAAGGAGCGGGCGCGAACGCTGGCCCGGCGCGCCCTGGCGAAAGACCCGGACTGCGTGGATGCCCTGGTCGTATTGACCGCAATTGAAGCGAAGTCTCCGAAGGAGGCCATTGCAGGTTTGCAGAAGGCGCTGACAGCCGGCGAACGCTCATTGGGCGCGGAGTTCTTCAAAGAGAATAAAGGGCACTTCTGGGGTCTGATGGAGACGCGCTCGTATATGCGTGCCCGCTTGGAGCTAGCCGAATTGTTGCACAGGGAGGGACTCAACCTGGAAGCCATCCAGCACTATGAGGCCTTGCTCGAACTGAATCCGGGCGACAACCAGGGGGTGCGCTACCCACTGTTGGGGTTGTATCTCCTAGTCGCCAATCTGGAGGGCGCCGGCAAGCTGCTGCGGGAGTTCGAGGACGACGCGATGGCCACTTTTGCCTGGGGCCGCGCGCTGGAACGGGTCCTGTCGGGCGATCTGCAGGGAGCATCGGTCGCGCTGGGAATTGCACGCAAGAAGAACCGCTTCCTCGAACTCTACCTGACCGGACAGAAGGATATGCCGAGCCAGTTGCCTGATTCCTACTCCCTGGGCAGCGAGGAAGAGGCGATCGTGTGTCTTGACAACATCGGGCCGGCTTGGGTGGAACATCCGGATGCCGCACTCTGGCTGGTAAGCCAGTTCCTTGCCGAGGAAGCCCCGAGGAAGAAAGCGGTCCTTTCCATGCCGAAGAAAGTGCGGCATGACCCGTAACGGCATCGAGTTTATCGAAGCGGGAGAAGATGCGGCGGAAGCCTTTGGGCCGCCGGAAGGGCCGCTCGACCCGATTGCGTTTGCAGTGGATGGCTTTGTCGTACAGCCACGGTTCCAGGCGGTTGCACTTGGGCGGGAGTACGGGAATAAAGCCTGAATCCAAGGCCAGTTGCCGGGTCTCGTAGTCCTCGCAGGCGCGGTCCATAAATCAGATGCAGCGCGCGGGCAGCGGCCCCAGGCCGGCCAGCAACTCCCGGGCTGGCCTGGGCATCGGAGGCCTGACCGGTCTTCGCGTACAGCGCATCGAATTGCCGGCCCATCCGCTCCAGGGCCCGGTCCACCAGAAAACGAATCCGACGCAACGGATGGCCTTGCGGAATCCGCCGCTCCAGGGTCACATAACTGAAGATCGCCCTCTGCTCTTCTCTCGTTCCGCACATACTTCTTTCTTGCAACATCGCTTCTGGCCAAAAACGCGGAGTTTTTCCGCGGCTTGTTCAGTCCTGGTCCTTCTGCGGACGGTACGACATGGCTGAAGCCATGCCCTGCTACGAAACCGTTTATGAGACCAGTTCCAGCCAATCGACGCCGGACTTTTCGACTGCGCTTCGTCGTTTCTATCTGCGGGCCGCCTCAACCACAGTTCGTCTGGCTCGAACGGCGGCGGCGAGTTCCTTGAGCAGCGAATAGGTTACAGGCCAGTCGATACAGCCGTCGGTGATGCTTTGTCCATAGACCAGCGGCTGTCCGGGGACGAGAGGCTGGGTTCCCGCCACCAGATTGCTCTCAATCATGACGCCGACGATGCGGCGGTCGCCTTCCGCAATCTGCCGCGCCACATCGTGACACACGATGGCCTGCCTGGTGTAGTCCTTATTGCTGTTGGCGTGGCTACAGTCGATCATGATGCGCGGCTGGGCGCCCGCCTTTTCCATCTCCGCCGCAATCTGCCCCACGCTTTCCGCCGTATAGTTCACCGTCTTTCTGCCACCGCGCAGAATGATGTGGCAATCGGGATTTCCGGTGGTGACGAAAATTGCGGACTGACCGTATTTAGTGTGTCCCAGAAAAGTGTGGGAATGGGCGGCGGACAAGACCGCATCGATTGCGACCTGTACATCGCCGGAGGTCGCGTTCTTGAAGCCCACCGGGCAGGAGATCCCGGAGACCAGTTGGCGGTGGATCTGGCTTTCGGTCGTTCGTGCTCCGATGGCGCCCCAACTCACCAGGCCTGCAATGTATTGCGGCGTCATCATGTCCAGGAACTCTGTTCCCGTTGGGACGCCCATCTCGGCCAGGTCCAGCAGGAGATGCCGCGCCAGGCGCAGGCCATCGTTGATCTTGAAAGACCCATCAAGATAGGGATCGTTGATCAGCCCCTTCCATCCTATCGTCGTGCGAGGCTTCTCGAAGTACACACGCATGACGATGCGCAGGTCGCCGGAAAACTCCGCAATCGCGGCCTTGAGCAGGCCCGCGTACTCGCACGCAGCCTTGGTATCGTGAATGGAGCAAGGGCCGGCCAGCACGAGCAACCGCGAATCGCGCCCGCCGAGAATGCCGGAGATTTCGCCGCGGGCATCGTAGATCGTGGATGAGGAAGCTTCGGTAAGGGGAAGATCTTCCTCCAGAAAGGCAGGGGGGAGAACAACCTTAGTCCATTTGATACGAATGTCGTCTGTAACGTGGAACATGGCTCGCTTCCTGACGGCGCGCAACCCGAACCGAGAAAAAAACCAACGGGTGAAATCGGCACGTTCTTTTTCAAATCTAACAGGCATTCGGCATGGCGAGGCCAAGCCGAAGCGGGTTGGCCAGATCGATCCAGCCATCGTTGTCGATGTCGATATTGATGCCCGCCAATCCCCAGCCGCTAGAAATTTTTCGGCGTCAACTACGCCTCTAGGAAATCCGTTCCAGCAATTTACGGCGGGCCATCTCGAATAAGTTTGAAATTGTCTTGGCAGTCGAGGTCGACTCTTTCAAGAAACATCGATTTCAAAATGTTGCCGGTCCGTAAAATTCGAGCG
>JAJYVR010000196.1 GCA_021791935.1 Acidobacteriota bacterium | reverse complement strand
CAGCCAGGAAGCCCTCGAACAGGCCGTTGGCGACGCCCTCAAAACCATCACCCCCGACAACGCCGCCGCATGGTTCCGACACTGCGGCTACGGCATACAGCAACCATAGTTCTGCTCTAGAATCAAGCCGAAATAGGAATTTTCCTCCAATTCCTCGACTTTGTCCGCCGTGCTTTCGGGCGATATCTATGGAATTTGGAAGGCGGGCCGGGAAAAATATATGAAAAATACAAATATTTCGTGCATCTGGATTGATTCTGTGGCATCCTATTACTGTCAAGGAATGAAGCAGCGCCGCTGAGAACATCTTGAATGGCGCTCCATCCTTCGCAAGTTGCGTCACTGGCCTCCCGGCACGGACAATTTACCGTTCGTGCCGTCTTTTTTGCCTTGCACCCGCAAGCGCCAGCAATCCATCTGGCAGTTATGCGGAAGCCTTCTTCGTCGGAATCGAGAAGAGTGCGCGGAGCCTATTTTCTGTGACGTTTTTGCTCGTACATTTTGGCATCGGCCTTCGCACAGAGCTCTTCCACGGTTTGTGCGTCGTCCGGATAAATTCCCAGACCGATACTCGCGCCCACTGGCAGACGGATCGCTCCCATGACGATGGGCTCGTTCAAATCGGCCGCCAGCTTGGCTGCCAGGACTTGTGCCCCATGGGGCTGTAGCAGGTCAGAGACAACCACGATAAACTCATCCCCGCCTACCCGTGCGACCGTGTCGGCCTTGCGGATCCGCATTTGCAGTCGTGTGGCAACGATCCGCAGTACCTCGTCTCCGACCGGATGACCATAGGTATCGTTAATCTGCTTGAAGTGATCCAGGTCGATCAACAGCACGGCCACGCGTGCGCCGTTGCGTTCGGCCCTCTCAAGGGCCTTGGTCAGCCGGTCCTCGAGCAGGCGGCGATTGGGCAAGCTGGTCAGCGGATCGTGCAGCGCTAAATGATGCGTGTGGTCGATCTGTTCTTCCAGCAAGGTCAATAAAATTCCGATCGCGACAATATATTTTGGAATGTTCCAAACGGAGTCCTGAATATGCAGGCCGGGCCTGTAAATTGCCAGCAGGGCCGAGACGGGAAAAACCAACGCCCAGACGAGCAGGCCCACCACTGCCGTCAAAGAACCCGTAGTTCGCTCCGAGAACTTTCTCCAGTATTGAATGCCAGCCATCAAATAGACCACAAAGAAAATGCAGTCGAGTCCGTACCTCTGGTGTCTGGAATAGGTCACGAGTCCCAGCAATACGGCCAGGAAAAATACCAGGAGCGCGTACATATTCCGCTCGCCCGTGGAACGGTCTGGATCGCGAAACAAGACAGCAACGACGGTCGCAAGCAGAAGCGCAACAGCCGCGTAATACCATGGCGTCGGCGTATTACTCAGATAGACGAACAGGATATAGAGCAGGGCCGCAAGCAAGCCCGTAGCTGCGATCCAACGGAGCCGCCCGCCGTATTCGCCTCCGCCCGCCGCGTAGATAAAGGCAGCCCCGGCAAGCGCCAGCATCATGGCGGAGAACACATACACAAAGGTCTGCAGGTCCCCCGGCTGGCCGCCAAATAGCTGCACTGCGAAGTGGAGCAGAATGAAGATCCAGCCCAGCAACCACGCTCGCAACTTGCCACCCGCGCGACGACGCAGGATGGACCAGAAGACAAACACGAGAATGGTGAGGGCCAGCAAGTCCGGCAGAGGAGCGTAATTCAACATGGGAAACCAGCGCAGAAATCTTTCATCGGATGATTCCGTTGGCGGATATTACCCGCGATAGCCTTTGTCGGCTATCGATGCGACCAAGTGAGGTACGGAATGGTACATTCTAACCCTAGCACTTTTGCATCTACGAGGGCGGATATTTTACAACTAGACCTCCCAACAGGTTACCGTTGTAACTCGCCGAAAAACTCAGCTCTCGCGTGATTCTTCGAAGACAATTCTCACAGACACCAGGAAACGCGATGGAACTCTTGTCTTGGATGCGGTTCACTGGGCTGATACGGCTGAAAATTTCAGCTTTTCTTGGGAAGGGCCGTACAATTCTATCAATGGTTTCAGAGGTCGGATATCTATGCGTAACCGTTTGTGGTTGACTCTAGCAGTTGCCCTGATCTGCGTGGCTGCCCACGCACAATGGATCGATCCTACGGTCGACATTCCTGCCTTCCACCCGGCATCTCCGTCCCGCAGCGCAGTGCTGCCGCCGATTCTGCACGGCAAAGAATTGACTGGGCCCAATTTTCAACTTGCCTGGCAGGTGAAGGTCTATCAGGATGCGGCCCGGGTTTCCCGCGTCTTGTACCAGCTTCCCTGCTATTGCCGCTGCGATCGCGACCTCGGACACACAAGCCTGCGCAGTTGTTTTGAAGGGTTGCACGGCGCCGAATGCGGCACCTGCGCCAAAGAAGGTTTTTACGCCTATCGGATGACGCGCAAGGGCTGGACGCCCAGCCAGATTCGCGCGGGAATCGAACGCGGCGAATGGAAAAGGATCGATCTGGATACCATTGCGGGAAGCCATCCACACTCTTGAACCCGTAAACCCGTACCTCCTGAAGAGTTCATCGGAGTTCAGGACCGCAATCATTTCCTCGGTTACGCATCCCCCCGCGCGAGACCGTTCGCCGCGGTGTCGCCGCATCAAAGTCAAACCCCGCGAATGCAACTTCACTGAGGTCGATATAATTGACAGTGATTCCGAGGAGTCACGTTTTCACCGAGGAGATCCACGCCATGCCCTTACAGCCGACGAAACACATCTGGCACAACGGAAAACTTATTCCATGGGACCAGGCACAAATTCACGTCATGTCCCACGTCATCCATTACGGGTCGTCGGTATTTGAGGGAATCCGGTGCTACAAGACCGAGCAGGGAGTTGCCATCTTCCGCCTGCAGGACCACATGCAGCGCATGTTGGACTCGGCAAAAATCTATCGCATGGACCTGGGCTACACACTCGACCAGATCAATGACGCTGTTGTCGAGACCGTCGAATCGAATGGCGTCGCGCCCTGTTATATCCGGCCCATCGCTTTTCGCGGCTATGGCGAACTGGGCGTGAACCCCATGAAGAATCCCATCGAGTTCTACATCGCGAATTTTCCCTGGGGAAAATATGTCTCCGGAGATCGTGGGGCCGATATCTGCATCTCGTCCTGGAATCGCATGGCGCCGAACACCCTGCCTGCGATGGCAAAGGCAGGCGCCAATTACATGAACTCGCAACTGATCCACATGGAGGCCAAGATCAACGGCTTCGACGAGGGCGTCGGACTCGATGTGAATGGGCTGGTGTCGGAAGGCTCCGGCGAAAATCTTTTCGTCGTGTACAAGGGCCAGTTGCTCACCTCGTATCTGGGCAGTTCCGTCCTCGCGGGCATCACTCGCGCGTCGATCCTCACGCTGGCGCGCGATTTTGGAATCCCTGTTGTTGAACAGCCGATTCCGCGGGAGCTTCTCTACATCGCCGATGAGGTCTTCTTCACCGGAACTGCCGCGGAAGTGACGCCGATTCGCTCGATCGACCGCATCGTGATTAAAGATGGACTTGCCGGCCCAATCACCAAGCAGTTGGCAGCAGAATATTTTGGCATCGTGTCCGGCCAGCGTCCGGATCGATTCAATTGGCTGACGCCGGTCCAAGTGGCTGTGGGTGAGCCGGTCTCCGCGTAACCTCACATGTTTTGCCGGGTGCTCCGTTTAAGGTCGCCGCGACGACCCGCGGCCACTGGAGGGGTTTGCGGTTTTGTTCATGACTCTGTTGTCAGAGAATTCATACAAGATGTAAACCGGCTTTTATGATGGGGGAGTTTCCACGGCCCCCGGCGAATTCGGGTCGAGCCGTGTCCCGTCCGGCGGCGCTGCGCCGATCAACTTGCCCCATCCCGGTAATTTCTGGCTGCCTGTGATCAGACGCGGTCCGACAGAAAGCGCGAAGTACATCCAGATCCAATGCAACATTACTATGATGCGATTGCGGAAGCCGATGAGGAAATAAAGATGGATTGTGAGCCACGCCATCCACGCGGACAGGCCGCTCATGTGCGCGTTAAACGGCCATTTCACGTCCGCGACGGCACTGTGACGGCCGATGGTCGCCATGTCGCCTTTGTCGAAGTAGTGGAACGGTGTCCGTGGGTTGCCCGCCAAATCCGTCAGAATTTCTTTTGCCGCATGTACACCCATCTGCATGGCCGGCTGCGCTACGCCCGGGAGTTGCTTGCCGTTTTCGACCGCATGCGCCAGATCGCCACAGACAAAAATCTCGCGATGACCCGCGGGATTCAGGTACAAGTCGACAATGATCGCGCCTCGCTTGTCCATTTCCGCACCCAGCATCTTTCCTAGCGGCGAAGCCTGCACGCCGGCAGCCCACAGCGTCACCACCGACTCAATCTTTTGCCCGTTGGCGATGACGTAACCGGGTTGCACGTCGGTGACCTGAGCATTGGCTCGTACTTCAACGCCGAGGGCCTGCAACTCCTCGGCGGCTTTGCGCGACAAATCTTCCGGATAGCTCGCCAGGACGCGCGGCGTCCCCTCCACAACGATCACATGCGCTTTGCTCGGATCGATGTGGCGAAAATCCTCACGCATGTAGAGCCGCGAAATGTCCGAAATCGCGCCCGCCAGCTCCACCCCAGTCGGCCCTCCGCCGACCACCACGAAATTCAGCGGCGGATGCGAGCCATGCTCGAGGGCCTGTCGTTCCGCCAGCTCAAAGGCCAGCAAAATACGGCGGCGGATTTCAATCGCATCTTCCACTGTCTTTAGCCCAGGGGCATAGGGTTCCCACGCATCGTGACCGAAGTAGGAGTGGGTCGATCCAGTGGCCAGAATCAAATAGTCGTATTGCATCGTTGCCGAGCTGCGAAGATGCACGGATTTGGCATGGGTGTCGATGCCGACGACTTCATCCATCAGCACCTTAACGTTTCGACGATTTCGAAAAATACTGCGGATGGGCTGTGCAATGTCTCCGGGAGACAGCGCGGCCAATGCAACCTGGTACAACAGCGGCTGAAACGTGTGGTGATTGCGCCGATCGATCAAAAGTACGTCCACCGGCTTGCCAGCCAGATGGAGGGCTGCCTGCAGGCCGGCGAATCCGGCACCCACGATCACAACCCGTGGTTTGCGAGGGATGCTTCCGTGTTCGTTTGCCATGCTCCACCCTCCTCCATTTGGCGGGCTGTGTAGGCCGCTGTGTTCTCACGTCATGTATCTAGTATCTGGAATGTGTGAACGTCGTTACTTTTTAGATGCAGCCTGGTAGCGGAGGATGGAGCGTTCCGTCGCCGACCTGCCGATTTTTGGGGTTTGCGGCGCAGACCACTTCCGGTTTGAGTCTTTCACCCTCCCGTTCGCATCCACTCCCCGATACACTAAATGGAGCCTCGGTGCATCGCTTTTTCAGGTCGGGCGAGGGATCGGGACATGCCTCAAAGTGCTTCCCATGTTGCCGTGGCGGCCAGCACCTTACAGTTGAGACGGCAATCGATGAAAAATTATGACAGACGAAATTCGCGACACCATTATTGTTGGGACGGGATGCGCCGGCCTTACGGCTGCCATTTATGCGGCCCGCGCCAAACTGAAACCGTTGGTCCTTGAAGGCCATGAGCCGGGAGGCCAGCTTTCCATCACCACCCTGGTCGAAAATTTTCCCGGCTGGCCGGAGGGCATTCAAGGCCCGCAGTTGATTGAGAACATGCGCATGCAAGCCTCGCGCTTCGGCACCGATTTTCGCCTGGGCCATCTGACCAGCGTGGATCTCTCCAAGCGGCCTTTTCAACTCCATGTGGGAAAAGATGTGCTGCACGCGCGCACCTTGATCATTGCTAGCGGCGCATCGGCACGCTGGCTGGGGCTGCCCAGTGAACATGCGTTGATTGGCCACGGAGTCAGCAGCTGCGCCACTTGCGACGGCTTCTTTTTCTCCGGCCAGGAAATCGCCGTCATCGGCGGAGGTGACTCCGCCATGGAAGAAGCACTGTTTCTGACGCGGTTCGCCAGCAAGGTCACGCTGATCCACCGTCGCGAGCAATTTCGCGCCTCGAAAATCATGCTCGACCGCGTCCTCGGCCACGAGAAGATCCATCTGCTGACCAACACCACCGTGGAAGAGGTGCTGGGTGTCGAACAGAAAGAAGTGACCGGCCTGCGCCTGCGAAACCTGGCCACCCAGGAGAAGTCCGTTCTTCCTGTCAGCGCCATGTTTCTCGGCATCGGCCACGTGCCCAACGCGAAAATGTTCACCGGGCAAATTGAACTCGACGATGACGGATATATTCGCACGCACGATTATGTATTCACTCGCGTGGCCGGCGTCTATGCCTGCGGCGACGTGCAGGACCGCCGTTATCGCCAGGCCATTACCGCGGCCGGGACCGGCTGCATGGCTGCCCTGGAAGCGGAAAAATATCTGGAAGAACACGGTCGCTAAGAATATTTTCAGGGGCAATGAAATCTGGGTGCCCCGGGTCTCGCTTTTGAGACCTGGGTTTTGTGACCGAACTCGTGTCCTGGACGCCCTCCGATCTCGCTGCTGGAAGAGAAGGGCGGGATGAAGACCATGTCCATCGCAGACAACATCGCGCGAATTGAAA
>JAJYVR010000195.1 GCA_021791935.1 Acidobacteriota bacterium | reverse complement strand
CTTCAAATCTCTGGCGACGACCAGCGCTCGGCGGACATTCGCGCTTCGACCGCTGGTGGTAAATGCGATCAAGATGTCGCCCGGCCTCCCGAAGGCTTCCACCTGCCGCGAGAAAATCTCGTTGAACTCGTAATCGTTTCCGATTGCCGTCAGGTCGCCGCCCTGTGCCGCCAGCGAAATTGCCGGATACGGCCGCCGATCCTTGTTGAAGCGGCAGACAAATTCCGTGGTCAGATGCGACGCGTCCGCAGCGCTGCCGCCATTGCCGCACGCCATCAGTTTGTTTCCGGAAAGCAACGCATCGGAGATGAGGCCGGCAGCGCCGACGATTTGGGTTTCAAGCGATGCGACTTGTTCCAGCGTCGCCCTCGCCTCGCACAGATTGGTTGCGATCGCTGGGTTCATGCGTGTTTCCCGACTTTCTCAGTGGCGTTGTCCTTGGTGTTCGCGGGCTCGCGCATTTGTAAATAGCTCGTCGCGTAATCGGCCACGGCCGCCTCCAAAGTAGTGAATGGCGCTGTGTACCCGGCCTGTCGCATTTTTTCCATCGGCGCCTCCGTAAAATACTGATACTTTCCTTGCAGGACCGCCGGCATCTCGATGAAGTCAATTTGCGGCGGCATCTTCATCGCGGCAAATACCGACATTGCCAGGTCCTTCCAGCTTCTCGCCTGTCCCGTCCCGCAGTTGAACAACCCGCCAACGTCGCGATGCGCCAGAAAATGCAACGTCATCGCGACCGCATCCTTGATATAAATGAAATCGCGTTTCTGTTCGCCGTCTGCATAATCCGGTCGATAGGATTTGAATAATTCGACCCGTCCGCTCTTTCGAATCTGCTCGTAGGATTTCGCGACCATCGAGCGCATGTCGCCCTTGTGGTCTTCGTACGGTCCAAAAACATTGAAGTATTTCAAGCCGACGATCCGATCGAACAGCTTGTGCTTTCGCGCCCACAAATCGAACATGTGCTTGGAATATCCATACATATTCAGCGGCCGCAGCGTTGGCAATTCGGCAATGTCGTCGCTGTAACCGCGACTGCCGTCGCCATACGTGGCCGCGCTCGAAGCATAAATGAAACGGGTATTCTCGCGCAGGCTGTACTCGCATAGAGTTCGGGTGTAGCGATAGTTGTTCTGCAGCAGGAAATCCGCATTGCGCTCCGTCGTCGAGCTGCAAGCTCCCAGGTGGATCAGGGCCTCTACCTCGGCGATTCTTCCCTTCTCCACACTGGATAAAAACTCGTTGGAATCGACAATGTCTTCGTATTCCAGCCCCAGCAAATTGCGCCATTTTTCGTCGTGCCCCAGGTTATCAACCAGCAGAAGATTGTCGTACCCGCGGGCATTCAATTCCGCAACCACGTTGCGTCCGATAAATCCTGCTGCGCCGGTCACTACGATCGCTTTCTTCATGCCTTCTCATCCTTCGCGTGGGCCTGCAAAATTCGCTGAATCGTATTGGTGGTGGAACGTCCCTCCACCATATCGGCCACAACGACCCTTCCGCCGTTGGCTTCGACCACTTCGCAGCCACTTACATAATGGGCCCATTCGCTACCCTTCACCAGCATCTGCGGCAAGATTTTAGAGATGATGTCCCTGGGCTCCTTATCCCCCCAAAAAACGACGAAATCCACAGCTCGCAACGGGCCCACGACGAAGGCGCGGTCCTGTTCAGAATTGATCGGGCGATCGTCGCCCTTGTTGGCTCGTACCGATGCATCTGTATTCAAACCAACCGCCAAAGCATCCCCCTGGTTTCGAGCAAACGTCAAATACGTCACAGGCCCTCGGTGCAGGATGTCAAAGCATCCATTCGTAAACGCCAGCTTCTTTCCCTGCGCAACCAGCTTGTCCCGTTCGCCCCGCAATTCCTCAACGGTCATTGCCTTCGGGTTGTCAATTTGCATCGTGCTCCTTCGCACAGCATCTCATCTCTTTCTCGCTGCGCCACGCGAATTGCATTCCCTTTCATATTGCCGCAAGTTGTCGGAAATGGGGAATCGTTCAGATTGGCTCCGGCCTTGATGGGCCCCGACCGTTTACTGAAAGTTCCATCCAGAATCACATCGCGGCCTCGAAGCGTCCCGAACTCCCAAATTAACCGGCGATGCGAAGCTGATGCGCGCAGGTTGATTGGTATGGCGCAAAAAGTCCCATCCAGCCGAACATGCCCATGCGATGACGACGTACTGCTCAACCTGCTCTTGCGGCCTCCGCGGGGTTGAAGTTCAAGCCATCGCGCAATCCACCTGTCGGACGGGAAAGGTTGCGGTAGACTTGCTTCTGCACTCGATTTTGCCGACTGACGAACAAGCGGAATTGAAACCGCTGCAGATTCTCCCCATGTCGACCTTAGGCGTTCGCGGCTCCACGGGGCCAGTTCCAAGGAAATAGTTACTTCCCCAAATAGCTCCCAAACGGATTAGGCTGAATCAAGTGAACCAACTGCGGCAGCCGGGGAGTCTGTTTGTGCGTAAGCCAGAGGTACGTTCTGGTCGAATGCGCTGGTTCGTCTGCGCCCTGCTTTTTTTCGCGACCACCGCCAATTACATGGACCGCCAGGTCCTCGGCATTCTTGCCCCGCTGCTGCAAAAAGATCTGCACTGGACCGAAGAGAGCTACGGCAACATGATCGCGTGCTTTACCTTCGCCTACGGGCTGACGTATATCCTGGCAGGCCGGGTGGTGGATCGCTTCGGAACGCGCAAGGGATACGGAATCTTCGTCGCCATCTGGAGCGTGTCTTCCGCAGCCCACGCATTCGTCGGCAGCGCTTTGGGATTCGGCATCGCGCGGTTCTTTCTGGGGATCGGGGAGTCGGGAAATTTCCCTGCCGCATTGAAGGCGGTGGCGGAATGGTTTCCTAAACAAGAGCGCGCGCTGGCAACGGGCATCTTCAACTCCGGCACCAACTTTGCCGCGCTGCTGGCCCCCATTATCGTTCCTTTCATCGCGCTGCGATTTGGATGGCGCTACGGCTTTATTTTCACTGCCAGCATGAGCATGCTCTGGCTCATTGTTTGGCTGCTGTTCCCTTACAACCGCTTGCGTCCCGCTGAATCCCAACTGAACGAGATATGCCTTACGCCGGCGCAGTTGGCTGAGAAACGGTCGTTCTGGTCCGTTTTAACGGACCGTGGAACCATTGCATTCACCACCTCCAAATTTCTTACCGACCCCGTCTGGTGGTTTTATCTCTTCTGGGGACCGAAGTTTTTGACCAGCCATTTCCACATCACCATCACCCAGATGAGTCTACCCCTGGTCGTCATTTATTTTGCGGCCAGCATTGGGAGCGTCTTCGGAGGCTGGCTCTCCGGCTACTGGATCAAGCGCGGGCGGTCGATCGACTTCAGTCGCAAGGCTGCGATGGCGCTTTTCGCTTTGGCGGCCCTGCCGGTCGTGTTGGCCGCCCATGTTGCAACTTTGTGGATGTCGGTAGCGCTCATTTCCCTTGCCGCCGCCGCGCATCAGGGTTTTTCATGCAACCTCTTCTCCACGCCCTCCGACATGTTCCGTGCTCAATCCGTCGCCACCGTTGTCGGCATCGGCGGAACTGCGGGAGCGCTTGGCGGAACGGTCCTGGCAGCGGTGGCCGGATATGTGCTCAGCCGCACCCACAATTACTCCATCCTGTTTGCAGTTTGCGGGTGCAGTTACCTCGTCGCGATGCTGATGTTCCAGATGCTGGTACCGCGCCTGAGTCATCAGGACAGCCGCGCGGAATTGAGCACATAAGATGAGCGGCATCCGCCGAGCGCTGCGGCCCCCTCGTCATCCGCGATATTCTGACAGAGTGGAAGCCCCCACAATTTGACGGGATTTCAAAGGAAACCTTGTGCTCGACCTACGAAAAGTTTTGAAACTCGATCCGCGCGACAACGTGCTGGTGGCGCTGACTCCGCTTGCTGCCAACCAGCCGGTGTCCTATGCCGGCAAAACATATGTTCCCGTTGCCGACGTGCCTGCGAAGTTCAAGTTTGTTGAACATGAGATGCCGGTCGGAGCGGAAATCATCATGTATGGCGTCGTCGTGGGCAAGGTTCGCGAACCCATTCCGGCAGGCGGCGTGGTGACGACAAGAAATTTGCAGCACGACGCTAGCTCGTATTCGACTACCCGTACGCCTCATCCATGGACACCGCCCGATGTTGCTTTATGGCAGCAACGCACGTTTCTTGGATATCACCGCGCCGACGGCCAGGTAGGCACGCGAAATTACTGGCTGGTGCTGCCGCTTGTGTTTTGCGAGAACCGCAATGTCGAGCTGCTGCGGGAAGCATTCGAGGAAGAACTCGGCTACCGCAAGCCAAACGAATACCGCCGCCAGGTCCGGGCCCTCATCGCTCGCCGCAGCGAGTCGGCTTCGCGAGCTAAAATTGCAGATCCGGCAATCAACGAATCGTCGAACCCAATTTTCCCCAACGTCGATGGCGTCCGGTTTCTCTTCCACGAAGGCGGCTGCGGGGGGACGCGGCAGGATGCGCGTGCGCTCTGCGGCCTGATCGCCGGATATATCCAGCATCCCAATGTTGCGGGAGCGACCGTGCTGAGTCTCGGCTGTCAGAACGCGGAAATATCCATGTTGCTGGAAGAGGTCCGCAAACGCGACCCGCAAGCCAGCAAGCCCGTCCTCATCTTCGACCAACAGGCGCTGGGCCTCGAATCGAACATGCTGGGCCGCGCGATCGATCAGACATTCGCCGCGCTGGAAGAGGCCAACAGCGCGCATCGCGCTCCCGCTTCACTCTCTAAGCTGACCGTTGGCCTAAAATGCGGCGGCTCCGACGGCTTCTCCGGCATCTCTGCAAATCCGGCGTTGGGCCAGGTTTCCGATATGCTGGCGGCACTCGGCGGCAAGTCGATCCTGTCGGAGTTTCCAGAACTGTGCGGCGCAGAGCAGGGTCTGATCGATCGCTGCACCAACCAGGCCATCGCAGACCGCTTCGTAGACTTGATGACAACCTATGCGGCGCGGGCCAAGGCTGTCCACTCTGGATTTGAAATGAATCCCTCGCCTGGAAATATCCGCGACGGCCTTATCACGGATGCCATGAAGTCCGCCGGAGCTGCGCGCAAGGGCGGCACGTCGCCAGTGGTGGACGTGCTCGACTATCCTGAATATGCGACCACGCCTGGATTGAGTCTGCTGTGCACACCCGGCAACGATGTGGAATGCGTTACGGCCCAGGTAGGCGCTGGTGCGAACATTGTTCTGTTTACGACCGGGATGGGCACGCCAACGGGCAATGCAATCGCTCCGGTCGTCAAAGTGGCAACCAATACGCAGACGGCAACGCGAATGTCCGACATCGTCGACATCGATACGGGCAGCATTATTACCGGCACCGCGACCATCGACAAGGTTGCGGCCGACATGCTGGAAACGGTGATCGACGTCGCCAGCGGTCGCCGGCACACCAAGGCCGAACTGAATGGGCAGTACGACTTCATCCCCTGGAAGCGTGGGATTTCATTGTAAGCGTGAATTTTTTAGCGGGCGCTTTCGCCCCGGTTTGTTTTGTCCGCGGATGGCCCCAGATTAGGTCCGATCGAGTCCCTCGGTCTTGCGATGGAATTCGACTCGACGCGGCTCGATAGAGTGCGAAGTCGCCAGCCACTCATCCACAATTTCTTTTCCCAGCGGCTCGCCCGTATACCGCATGCTTATAGCATTTCCACAGATAGCGTAAGGTCTGGGTGCCCCTCGATAAGGACGAAGGTTTTGTCAATGCACAGTTTTCCTGTGCGGTGCGGCTGCATCGCTTGTCTTTCCAGAGAGGTTGAGGACCAGGAAGCTCCGGAAGATTCACGCTGCATCACCACTCGGTGGATCGCTCCACCAACCATCGATACGGCTTGCTGTTTCCCACCATGATGCTTCTATGCGAACATCCAGCCTACCGCTGGATGCGAGAGCGCCCATTCAATCCTTCGGTCTGGCTTGCGCCGACCCGGGGCACCCGCGGGCTGCTCTCGATATGGGCGATCTCTGGATAGCCAGCGTTCTGCTTGAGCATCCAGTAGAGTCGCGCCGTCAACTTTCTGGCTGCCGCCACCTTGGCCACGCCCTTCGGCCTGCGGCGGCAGCGCGCCTGATATTGCTTGCGAAATCCTTCATCCAGCCGGACCACGCTCTGCGCCGCCTCCACCAGCAACTGGCGCAGAAAGCGGTTGCCCTGCTTGCTGATCGCGCCCAGCCGCTGCCTCCCGCCCGAGCTGCGCTCGCACGGAATCAGCCCCAGGTAGCTGGCCACCTGCTTGCTGTGCTTGAACCGACTGACATCCCCGATCGTCAGCACAAACGCCAGCGCGGTGATCGGTCCCACGCCGGGCTGCGTCATCAGCAAGCGCGCTTGCGGATGAGCTTCTGCCGCCTTGCTCACCGCTTGATCCAGCTCGCCGACCTGCTGCTCCAACTCCGCCAGCAGCCGCAGCAGATCTTGGCGCCGTCGCGCTGTCCAGCCTTCCAGGGGAAGTTTTTCCAAACCAGCCCTCCCCCGAACGCTCCACAGGGAACTCTTTTTCTGCACCCCGCGATTCAGCGCCAGATGCTGCAATCCGTTCTTCACCCGCGTCCGGATCTCCACCAGCTTGTGCCGGTGCATCGGCAACTGGCGCAGGTCGCGCTGCTCCGCGCTCGGCGTCCACAG
>JAJYVR010000194.1 GCA_021791935.1 Acidobacteriota bacterium | reverse complement strand
GAGTTGCAAGGCTTTCGTAGATTACCTTCGTTACATAGGCGGAAACGATGAGCGCAAACAGGGTCCTCCACGGGGCCTTTCCCAAAAACGCGATCAGCACCACCGTCGCCGTATCGACAGCCTGGCCGGTCACCGTGGAGCCGACGGTCCGGGTCCACAGCCAGCGGCCCTGCGTCAATAACTTCATCTTCGCCAGGGTGTAGGAGTTGGTAAATTCGCCGGCCCAGTATGCGATCAAGCTGGCCACCACCAGGCGCGGGATAAATCCAAAGACAGTGGCGAAGGCCGCCTGATTGCGCCATCCCGGCGCCGGAGGAAGCGCGACCACTATCGCCCCCATCACCGATAACAGGGCAGAGGCAAAGAACCCAATCCAGATGGCCCGTCGCGATGCGGCATACCCGTAGACCTCGGTAAAAATGTCTCCGAAAATATAGGTGATCGGGAACAGGAGTTCCGCGCCGCTTAGTGTCAACGGTCCGATTCTGCAAATCTTCTGGGCCACCAGATTGGAGATCAGCAGAACGACGACAAAGATCAGCGTCAGCGTATCCAGATGTTTGTAGGTACGTTCGGCGGGCGCAAGCATCCTGCAATGAAAATATCAGGAATGCGTTCTTGTTCTGTGAAAATGATGGCGGCCATCGCAACATCGCTTCGGCTGCCATGTTGTTTCAGGCGCGCTTCACCATGGCGGAGAACGACCGCCGGATATGCTTTCTCCCGGCGTTTGTCACAGTGAGGGCATGTTTGAGTTTTTCGTGGGTCGTCGCCTGGAACGAGCGCAACAACTTGCATTTGGGACCGTGCGGCAACAGCTCGCGCGCGATCGTCAGCAGTTCCTGCCAATCGTGCCATTCTCCGATGGCATCCTTCATCTCTCCTAAGGTTTTGATCAACTGCTGATAGCCCGATTGTTCCTCCATTTGCAGAATGTAGCGCAGTTCCTTCACCTTCAGCCGATACGGATGTAAATTCTCTCTGTTCAAGCGGGCCGAAGTCGCCAGTTCCGTCTGGAGCCGAAGTTCAGACAGCATCGCGTTCCCAGGCGCTAGGCTGTCGGCGAGGAGCGTTCCCAGGTATGCCGCGGTATCCTTCAGGCAACGTCGAAGCGGTTCGCCGTGCTTGACCGCGAAGGCATACAGCCGCCGACAGTTCCGGGCATGTTCCGCGCCGAGATATTCCAGCAGTTGGACACGGCAAACCTCCTCTTCTTCCATCCGCGCTTCGGCCACGTATCCGGTCAGGACGTCCAGATCGCGCACCTTCCCGGCTCGGCGGCGAAGTTTTGCCAGCCTTTGCAACAGCCGTCGTTCATTCGGTCTGGAATCGACCGCCAATGCCTGTAGCGACGCCTCAAAGCGACGCACACATGTGCGCAGCGCGTGGATTTCCTCAGGAGTGGGGTATTTCGGCGCTCGCTTCAGAAATTCTCTTAACTCGCGAATATCGTTTTGGACTCTGCCGAGATCGAATGCCATCGGGTCGCCGTCAATCAATTCTAGAATGGGGGTAGTCGTTGCGGGCGCAACCGGGAACACAGAGTTCCAAGTTGCCCGGAAACGCGGAGGCCCAGAAAGAGATCATGCGCTTGAAAAGGATGCCGTGCTAAGGGCGAAATTGCTGGTGGCAGCGATAATTCTGGAATGTGTATGCCTGGCCGCTTTCGCCCAGCAGTCGCCGCCGAGCGTGTATTCGGGGAATATTATTGGGCCGACGTCCGCTCCTGTCGTTGGCGCAACCATTCAGTTGCAGGTTGGCGACCGCACGCTGCTGCTGGTAACAGGCGATCGGGGAAATTTCCAAACGTCGACAAAATTGACGGGCCCCGCAACCCTGGTTTTGAAGGTGCCGGGCTACGCGCCGCAAGAGCAGCGTATTCTGTCGAATCAGCCGCGCACGATCACCCTGACACTCGCCACAAACTCCGAACGAGTGGTGGTCACGGCCGGCCGCACCGCGCTGGCATTGAATGAATCCGCCGACACGGTCCGCGTGGTATCGCAGCGCGCGTTGCAGCAAACCGCAAACCTTACGGTGGGCGACCAGTTGCGTCAGGTGACAGGATTGCAATTTTTTCGGCGTTCCAGCACTCTCGTTGCCAATCCGACCTCCCAGGGCGTTTCGCTGCGCGGCCTGGGTTCCACCGCTGCCAGCCGCACGCTGGTGTTGGCGGGTCACGTTCCGTTGAATGACCCTTTCGGCGGCTGGGTCTATTGGGACCAACTGCCTTCGCTGGCAATTCAAGATGTGGAAGTGGCGCGCGGCGGCGCCTCCGATCTGTACGGCAGCAGCGCCATTGGCGGCGTCATCAACTTGATCGAGCGGCAGGCTGGGCCGACGGCCTTCGCGGTCGATACCGGATACGGCCAGGAAAATACGCCGCATGCAGCCGTGCTGGGCACAACCGCGCTGGGGCCATGGGCGGGCCTGATGGCTGCGGATTGGTTGCGCACCGACGGCTACATTGAAGTGGCGCCCGATGTGCGCGGCCCAGTCGATACCCCTGCGAACGTCCATTATCAGAATGGAGAGATGGACCTGCGGCGCACGATCTCTGAACGAGGCGATGTTTTTCTGCGCGGAAACATGCTGAACGAGGCGCGCGGCAACGGCACTCCGCTGCAGACGAATGCAACCCGGCTCTGGCGCTACACCGGAGGCTTCGATTGGACCACGGAAAGTGCAGGCGCGTTCATGGTGAGGCTATTCGGCACACAGGAACATTACCGGCAGAGTTTTTCCGCAACCTCCGCCGGCCAGCAGAGTGAATTCCTCACCCGTCTGCAATATGTGGCCGTGCAGCAATTCGGCGGTTCCGTGCAGTGGACAAAAGCTCTTCGTCCCTGGCTGATGCTGATTGCAGGCAGCGATGGAAACGACGTTCGCGCTTCCGACGATGAAACTCCCATCAAGAATCGTCTGCCGAATGGCTTGTCCGATACTTCGGCCCGTCAGCGGGACATCGGAGAATACGCGGAAGGCCTGTTGCAAACGAAAAATTGGACGGTGGCCGCTTCGCTGCGAGGCGACGACTTTCTGAATCTCGATACAGTCCAGTTCGCGCAGACAGGGAACGGGCCGATTACCACAACGGACATCCCCAACCGAAGTGAGACGCTGGCGAATCCAAGACTCGGCGTTGTGCGGCGGATGGATCGATATGTTTCGCTGACAGGCTCGGTCTATCGCGCCTTTCGTTCCCCAACGATCAACGAGCTATATCGGCAATTTCAGGTCGGCCAGGAAATCACCCTGGCGAATCCGCATTTGCAGTCGGAGCGTGCGACCGGATGGGAGACCGGCCTGCAGTTTGCCTTGCCGCAGCGAAATACCGTTGTTCGGGCCAGCTATTTCTGGACAGAAGTGAATCGTCCTGTCACCTCGCTCACGATCAGCGCCACCCCGACCAAGGTCGTGCTACAGCGGGAGAACCTGGGACAAATTCGCAGTCGCGGCATCTCGCTCGACTATGAGTCGCAGCCGCTCTCCTGGCTTTCCATTACCGGCGGCTATCAGTACGCAAATGCGACCGTGACGCAATTTGCCCAGGATCCGTCTCTGGTTGGAAAATGGATTCCGGAAGTGGCGCACAACATGGCGACGGCACAGGTCCGCGCCATGCGACCGAAGCTCGGCGTCGTGGAACTGCTGGGGACGATCAGCGGGCGTCAATACGATGACGACGCGAACATGTTTCTACTCCACGGCTACTTTCAGTTGGACGCATACGTGGCCCACAGTTTCGGCCCTCACACTGAAATCTACGGAGCGGTGAACAATATTTTCGACCGCGAAATTCAGGTGGGCCGCACGCCGCTTCTGACGCTGGGCACTCCTCGGATGGCAAACATCGGCATCCGTTTTCACTCGAAGGACTGAAATACCGGCAGCTAGCGGCCGCATCGTAAACGACAGTGCCTGAAGCAGATTAGGGCATCGTTGCGCTTCGGTCGGAACTCATTCATGGCAACTTGTTGACTCTATGGAAATTAATTGCGCATCTGAAGCCATGATCCTGGGATCAAGGCGCATCTACAGTTCCACGCAAAAACCCGGCCGAGAGGTACTTGGTTGACAACGTTTGGCCCGCGACTTTTTGTGTTCCGCGGCGTATTTTGATAGTAGGAGCTTATTTTTGATCAACCGGCAACGAAGCACGGACGATTTGCCCAATCAGCACGCTGGGGAGCGGGGATACCTGCTGCTGGGACTTCTTTTTTTATCTGTGATGATTCTCGTTGGATTGGCCCTTGCCGCGCCCAAAATGGCAAAAGAAATTCAACGAGAAAAAGAAGTGGAGACCGTGCACCGCGGCGAGCAATATAAGCGCGCGATCCAACTGTATTACCGCAAATTTGGAACATATCCAACTTCCATGGACCAATTGAAAGAGACCAGTCAGATTCACTTCCTGCGGCAGGATTACATCGATCCGATGACCGGTAAGAAAGACTGGAAACTGCTTTACCAGGGCCAGGTGCAGATGGTGGCGCTGGGATTTTTTGGCCAGGCGATGCAAGGCGGCGGTACACCCGTCGGTGGGATGCCAGGAGTCGGCGGCGCGACGAGCGGTATGCCAGGCGCCACGGGCATGACGGGCGGAGTGGGCGGCGCCAGCCCCATGGGAACGTCGGGGGGATTTGGCGGCAGTTCCAGTACGACCATGACCGGGGGAGGGCTGGATAGCACGTCAACGAGCGACAACAGTTTCTTTAACGATTCTTCCAACTCCAGCAGTGGTTCCAGCGGAAATCAACCGAACGGGAGCCCATCCGCAACTTCCATGGGAGGCAGCCAGTCTGCGATAAGTGACCAGAGTCAGCAGAATTCGACCGATAACGCCTCCGGCAGCGGACAAAGCGGACTGTCTTCCGGCGGCATGAATTCAGGCGGTATGTTTGGCTCCAGCAGCCCAACCGGAGGCGCCAATGGCGCTCCCAGCGTTCCTGGACTGCCAGGCAGCACTCCGGCGGGCGGGCCGAACGGAACCAGCGCCGCCGGTGGTCCCATCGTTGGGGTCACTGTGCCACTGAAGAAGACCGCCATCCTCGTCTATCGCAAGGAGAAGACCTACGACAAATGGCAATTTGTCTACAATCCAATGGAAGAGATCGCCGCTGCGGTAGGCCAAGGTAGCGGCCAAACGTCCGGCGCGGGAATTGGAACTCCGGCGGGAATGTCTTCGCCCGGACAGGGCGGATCGAGCAGCCCATTCGGCTCCTCTGGAACTGGGATGGGCTCTGGCAGCGGCGGACTCGGCTCGTCCAGCGGCGGAATGGGTTCAAGCGGCGGCGGGTTCGGTTCCTCTCCGTCGAATTCCAGCGGCTTTGGCAACAGCTCAGGATCCGGTTCAAACCAGACACAATCCAACCCGTTTTAAGGCGGATCGCAGAAAATAAAAAACCTCGGCCAGCAGGCGCAAGGTTTTTTAGCAACTTGGTTGCGAAGTCGATTACGCGCTGAAGGACGAGCCGCAGCCGCAGGTGCTTTTGACGTTGGGATTTTCAAACTTAAATCCGGCGGCTTCCAGCGTCTCCACGTAGTCCACCACGCATCCCCCCAGATACATCAGCGATGTGGAGTCCACGAAGACCTTCAGGCCGTCGAAAGTCAACACTTTATCCATCATGCCGGATTGGTTCTCAAACGACATGGAATATTGAAAGCCGGAGCAGCCGCCGCCCACCACGCCCAGGCGCAGTCCCGCGGGAACCGGATCCTGAGTCGCCATGATTTCGCGCACTTTTTTAATTGCTTCGGGGGTCAGCGTGACCGGGGGAGCTTTGACAGTTTCGGTGGTCGGAGTCGGAGTCATCGTAGCCATAGTAGGAGCCCTCGCGTTTCTTCTATTCCTTATGATACGGCGAAATGAGTCGCAAAACAATCGCAATCTCCCGCGAACCGTCCATGAACGTCCCTAAATGCAGCTTCCATGTCGATGCGAAAAACATGCATGGGACGCACAAAATCTTCTACCCCTACCGCCAAGTTTAGGAGTAGGATACATGCGAAAGTGGAGTCGGCGCAGGTGCGGGATTGAATTTGCGCTGTGGTCGCAACACTACAACCGATCGCGAGGTCGTCATATGAGCTACGTATTGGTTATCTGGACCGTTTGGGGAGCATTGGGACTGGTTCTTCTGGGCCTCATTTTGTATCGTGCCACCATCACGCGCGCCGAAGAGGACCAACTCTTCCTGGAAGAAACTTCGACCATGCAACAGAAGGAACAGGAACTGATCATGAAGAAGGTGAAGCCTGTTGAGAACATGATTCGAATTTTCGGTGGCGCGGAAGGTTTGGTGACGCTGGGAATCCTGGCTTTCTATCTGATGGATGCGCTGCGCCAGTTTTGACGCGTTTGTAGAAGATATCCCGGCACTCAGTTTAGAGGGCCCATCGGCCACGTAGAACCAGGCGCGACCCGTGCTGGCAGCGTTGGGGCGCATAACTCAAGTGTGCTCATCCGGAATACCGGCAGTGGCACTTTTTCAGACAGGATGACGCAGCACTCCATGGCTTGGATTGAACGCTTCAGTTGTGACGTCTGCGGCAAACAGCAGATGAGCGTGGAAGAGAAATGGTGGATCGCCCTGAGCGAGTGCGCGCCTTCCGTCGACATGAAGAGCGGCCAACCCACTTTGAAGCTGATGCCGTGGGACAACGCGTTGGCCCATAGCGCGGAGAGCAAACACCTGTGCGGTGCCGGTTGCGTCCACACGTTCATGGATCGCTGGATGGC
>JAJYVR010000193.1 GCA_021791935.1 Acidobacteriota bacterium | reverse complement strand
AGGCAAGCGCGGCAGGCAGCTTCAGTAGAGAAAGCGGCCTCCAACTCTATCAGGTTGCGGGGATATTCCTCGATCACGACCGCATACTACATCTTGGGGTTACCTGAGTCAAGCAGATACCTACCTCTATCAAATATAGCAATAGCGCCGTGCAGACATGCGAGTCAATAAATGCATAGTAATCTCTCTTATGAAATCACATTTGGATTGAGAATGGTCAACAAGTCGGTGCGGCGTGAGAAGCTCGATGTTGACCTTATTCGAACCTACGCAAATTCCAGGACTCACCGGCGATCGGATCGCTGCTGCAGGCCACTGCGCGAACTGGCGACGTTTTGTCCAGATGCTTTCCGGCGCGGCGAAAGACGAAAATCGGAGATGCCTAGAGAAGAAAACGCCAGGATTTTCGCGAAGCGCACTGGCCGGGCTTAGAGCCTGACGAGTGAAGACTGCAGGGGAGCGGCGATTGATTTGTGCCCGCAGGTTCTCTCCTACTGCTAATTGTACCAATAGAGAGACCTATAAATTCAATTGAAAGACCATTCTGATTGACTTGCGCTGTTTTAGAAATTATTCTATCGAATTATGGTTCTACATACAGAACGCTATCGAATAGTGGTGGGCCGGGTCGCATAACGACAACCCAGTCTGGTGGGGCCACTTTCAGCCAACGATTCTGTCGATGCTGAAAATGGATTGCCGCTGAACCGCTCGATGGTGGAAACACGCGATGCTTAAAACAATGGAGGGACGCCAGGAATGATGTGCTTGCTCAAGAAGCTGAACCCGGTTTTGTGCCTGCTGGTGTGGGGCCAATTTCTTATTCTTACTCCGGCGCGAGCCCAATCCCTCGGCAGTCGTGTCACAGACGTCCAGACCCAGCCGGACGGTCCATTTCTGATTGACGCCGCGCCCACATTTCCCATTGGTTTTACCGGAGGTCCTCCAACCGGCGTGGCGACGCCCGACGGGGCAAATGCGATGGCGTACTTAGCCGGCGAGGGTCATACATTTCAACTTTGGTATTGCCCGAAACATACATGGGGGCCAGCCAAGGAAGCGGAGTTGGACGCGCTGCTGCGCGAAGCGAATGCGCAGGGCATGCACGTCGTGATCTCGATCGACGACCTGCAGCACATCCAAGCCAGTGATGCGGTGCATGTTGCCGAACTGAAACGTGTGGTGAAGAAATACCGCAACAACCCAGCCATACTTTTCTGGAAAGGAACAGACGAGCCGCAGTGGGGCAAAGTCCCCGTCGAAAACCTGCGCGTCTACTACGACACCGTTCATGCCCTAGATCCGCACCATCCGATCTGGATCACGCAGGCGCCGCGGGGAACCGTTGCCGAATGGAAGCCGTATTCGCAGTTCTTCGACATCGGCGCGGTCGATATCTATCCAATCAGCTATCCTCCGGGAACTCACTCCGGCATTGCCAACAAGGACCTCAGCGTAGTCGGCGACTATGCGCTGCGGATCCGGGAGTCGACCGGCTTTCGCAAGCCGACCATGATGGTGCTCCAGATTTGCTGGAGCGGAGTGGCCAAGCCGGGGAAGACGCTGCGGTTTCCGACGTTCGCACAGGAACGGTACATGACTTATCAGGCGATCATAGATGGAGCGCGCGGACTGGTTTACTTTGGCGGAAATGTTGCGCCATGCCTGAACACGCGCGATGCCGCCTTTGGATGGAACTGGACTTTTTATGACAACATACTTAGTCCGGTGCTGGAGCAGCTGCGGCCCGATGGGCCTCTCTATCCGGCGCTGATCGCTCCCAGCTCCAAATTGCGGCTCACCTCCGATGGTGGCCCGGCGACGGAATTTGTCGTGCGAGAGGCGGGAGAGTACCTCTACGTGCTGGCTGCGCGGCGCGAAGGAGCAACGACGCAGGTCGCATTTTCAGGGCTGCCCCCGGGTGTGCAAGATGGCGAGGTGCTTTTTGAATCGCCTCGTCACGTAGCAGTCGTAGACGGCAAGTTTACGGATTGGTTTGCCCCCCATGACGTACATATTTATCGTTTCCGCCGCCGGTAATTGACGCTTGCGGAGACCCCTCGCGATACTGTGCAGACGGACTGAATCGTGCAGAGCCAGGTAGGGAGTCTGGAATCTATCGGCGTCGTCCGGATTCACGATGTTCTTCGATCATATGCAGAGATCAAGGAAACTGACATGCTGGCGGGAAACTTTCGGGTCGTGACCAGGATCATCGGAGCTGCATTTTTCGCACTCGTCCTGGTGGCCGCTGGTCGTGCGCAGAATCTTCAGAGCGCGCGCATGGCCCCTTGGACATTTCACGCCGACTGGCGTGGCGGGTACTCGGGATGGATGAGTTTTCCGCTGGCGCAGGACGTCGGCTATGATCCTTCGCTCTATACCGAGCGGCAGGCGGGTCGCACCGTACTGGTCCACAAGTTCGTCGCTCATGGACAATCGCGGGCATGGTTTGGATTTGTTCGACCGCTGAAGTTCACGGCCGGAGTCGGAACGGCCATTGAAGCACGATACCGCTTACATGTGGCGGGAAAGTTAAGCGATCTGCAATTGATCCTCGCGGGAGAGAATGGACATCAATATTCCACAGCGCTGCCTTCGGGCGAAGGCGACCACACAGTCCGAATCGCCGCTGTGGCACTTTCCCTGAGGGCGCCAGTGAAAGTGGAAGCGATCGTTCTGCGCGGGCGCTTGACGAATCCTCCGCCCGGCTCGGAATCCCAATGGGTGCTGGAGCAGTTCACCCTGCATGTTGCGCGTCCGAAAGAAGTGGCTCTGTCGTTTCCTCACATGGACGCGTCGGTGAATGGCTCCTGGGTCTCACGTGATGTTATCCAGCCCGATGGCTTGGTCAATGTTGAATTGAAGTCGTCCGGCCCGCAGGCGACCGTAACGTTGTATGATCCGGCGGGCGCTCCGATCACAAGCCGAACGACGAATCAGGGCCAGAAACAGGTGGCGATTTTTTTAGGGGATCACCCGAAGCCCGGCCTGTGGCGTGCGGAGGTGGTTCAGGTATCCGCGAAAACCGTGTTTCGGTTTCTGGTGCTTGGAGCGATTCCGCGGCACGGACATCTCCTCTTATCGAAGCAGCGGCTGGATGAACTGAGCCATGACGCCCGCTATGCCGGACTTCGCAAAGAAATTCACCGGCGGGCGCAGATGCTGGCTTTCCGAATTTCCTATAATGTATCCACGGGGGCCAATATTGCACGGATGCCGTCTGGCCCGGGGATTGAGTCGGCGGCTCCGGACGAACTGCTGCCGTATCTGGAGCTGGTCGAGACGTATGCCAACGAAATCGCGTATAACGCGCTCGATTACCGGCTGAACGGCAATCCCGCATCGCTCGGCTCCGCCCGGCGGGCGCTGCTTGCGATGGCGCACTGGCAAGCGTGGAGTCCGCCGCGGTTTCGCTCTCATGGACTCAAGACCTATTACGAGGTCGGGTGCATTGCGCAGCGTATTGCCTTCGGCTACGACCTGATCGCGGATCGACTTTCGGCCACGGAAAAGGCACGTATGGAGCAGGTCTTTTGGAAGCAGGCGATCGAACCTGTGGTGCAGGAATATTTCCTTTACAACCGCGATCCAATCGCTGCCAGCAACTGGATGGCGAATTCGGTCGGCGGAGCACTCAGCGCAGCCGTGGCCGTGGCCGGAGATGTCCCTGACTGGAATCAACGCGAAGCCCCTGCTGTGGCCGAACTGGAGTTCGCATTTGAGCAGGCACTTCACGGACTATTTCTGGGCGATGGCAGTGAAGCCGAGCCGACCGGCTATGAAAATTTCGCAATGCAAGGTATTTCATGGGGTATGAGCGCGCTGGCGAGGCTGGGCGTTCAGCCGCAGGGTACCCACCGCATGCTGGCTGGGTTTTGGTGGCCCTACTACAACACTGTGCGGCCCGGAATGGAGCTGGACACTGGCGATTTCGATGGACATCTTAAAGGGCTTTCCGGTTTCGCCTGGGGAGCGGAGTATGGTGGCATTCCCGCATTGCGGGCTTTTTACGATCAGGGGACCCGGCTCGATCTCTCGCAAGGCGCAGCGGCAGATCAAAATGGCCATCATCTGGAGGAATTGCCCGGGCCGCTGGACCTGGTTTGCTGCTCGGAACCGGCGCGCGCATTCCATCCGCCCCCTCCCTCCCGCATTTTTCCTGAGCGCGGCAGTGCAGTCCTCCGAAGCGGATGGGGGGCCGATTCGACGGTGATCTCATTGCGAGTCGGACCGTGGTTTAACCATGAACACCACGATGAGGGCAGCTTTCAAGTGGCGGCTTACGGGCAGAAACTCGTGGATGAAGCGGGGTACGCCAGCTATTACACCGATCCTCATTATCCCGACTATTTCACCCAGGCGGCGGGACATAACACGGTCCTTATCGATGGAGATCCGTTCAGCCAGACGGCTTTCAACGGGCGATACTGGGCTGCTTTTCAGCGCCCACATTTCACCGGATGGCTGCTTGCCTCCTCGTTCGACTATGTGGCGGCGGACTTGACCTCTGCATATGATGGCCGTCTGCGGAGCTATCGGCGTGAGTTCGTCTTTCTGAAGCCCGACATCCTCGTGGTTTGCGATCATGTGCTCGCCGCAAAGGCGCATCGGTTTTCGTGGCTGCTTCACGCACCTGTCGGGTCGGCGCTTGTGACCGGCACAGGACACGCATCGATCCAGTTGCCGGCCGAGGATGCGATCACGGGGGCGAGCGCGGCATTAGCTGCCGGAGGGACGAATACGGCATGGACAGTCGAGACCACGCCACTGAAAGTTTCGCTGTTCAAAAATCTGGACGGCCCCCGCATTCAGCCTCAGCGGGAACTAGTTTTGCATTCTCCGCGCGTGACTGCTACGCAGTTCCTTGTAGGAATCAAGCTGGAGGCCGGGGGGGGGGGACAGCAGCACGAGTTGGAGGCATGGACCCAGGCGGCGGGAGAAGGGCTGCGTACGACGCATGGTGAACCGGGGGCCGTGGTCTTTCGCACTGGGACGGGGCCTTTGCGGATCTCCGGCGCGACGACAGACGGGTCTATGCTGGCGTGGCAAGGCGGGGAAGCGCACACTGGCTGGATGGCGGTGGACGCCCATTACGTAAAAGAGAACGGCCGAATTGCATTTCACGCTACCACTCCAACAGATGCAGCGTGGGAGAGCGTTCCATCGGGCCTGACGCTCCGCCTCCATAACTCTGCACTCGCTAGCGTGGAAGTTTTCAGTGGCGCGGCGTCAGTCAAGGTCGAAGTGGATGGCTGGCAAATCTCGCCCACCTATAAGGATGGGATGTTGTTGCTTCCAGCCTTACCGCCTGGGGAGCATTGTGTTTCAATACGAATGCACTAATCAACCTTGTTGGTTTTCCTTTTGGATTTCGTGTATAGCGATAGAACCAGAAAAGTTGTCTTCCTGAACGAAGCGTAGCGAAGTGAAGGATATTGTGGTTGCTGCAAAACCGCGAGATCCTTCGGATTCGGATCAGGATGACAACTCCAGCTTTGCGCTCTACAGCAGTTCGTGAAACCCGTTTGAAGAGGAGATGAGATATGAATCAGGTAAGAATCGGAGTTCTCGGGCTCGGGAAAATGGGGCGGACGTGCATCCGCGTGCTCAACGAGAATCCCCTGGCCAAAGTGGCAGCCCTGTGCGCCCGGCGGCAGGAGCAAGTGGATGAAGCCGCCGTTGAGTTCGGCATTCCAAGCTATATCGACCATCGAAAGATGCTGGAGCGGGAGAAGCTGGATGCCGTGGTTGTGGCGACCCCGGACAATTGGCACTATGACTTTGCCCATTCGGCATTGGAGGCCGGGTGCCACGTGTTCGTGGAAAAGCCCTTTACTACGAGCACTGCGGAAGCCGACACCCTGCTGCGTCTGGCCCGACAGAGGCGCCGCAAAATTCAGGTAGCCTTCAATCACCGCTGGCTCTCCGCTTACAACCAAGCACACGCCTCCATCGCCGCCGGAGAAATCGGAATGCCGCTGGCAGGCTATACCCGCAAGAACGACACGATCATCGTCTCGACCCAGAACATTCGCTGGGCGGGTGAAACCACCCCTGCCTGGCTCCTGTCCGCGCACGACATCGACCTGATGCGATGGTTCCTCGCCAGTGAGCCGGTGGAGGCGCGCGCGTGGGGACGAAAAGAAGTGTTGGTGGCGCGCGGCATTCCGACGTACGACATTATTCAGGCGCAAGTAAGGTTTGCCTCCGGTGCCTTCGTCACCTTCGAGTCAGGATGGGTCTATCCGAATACTTTTCCTACCCCGGTGGATTCATTTGTAGAGGTGATTGGGGCTGCCGGTCACATTCACTTGGACCGCAAGCGAGAGTCTATCGAGATCAGCACAGAGAAGAGTTTTTCGTACCCGAAGGGATTCCTTGTCGCCGATATCTTCGGACGTCTGCGCGGCGCTTTCCCTTCCTGTCTGGAGGACTTCGTGTTCGCCATTCAAAACGATACCGTGCCAAGGGTGACGGGTTTCGATGGACGTCAGGTGACGGCCGCGCTGGAGGCAATTCATACCTCGCTGGCGAACGGAGGTGGAAATGTCGCCGTGATTCAGCCGCCAGCGGACATTCAGGGCGGTATCTGAAGAAGTTCGTTGAAAGATATTCCTGTGCGGCGGAGGGCTAGAGCAGAACTATGGTTGCTGTATGCCGTAGCCGCAGTGTCGGAACCATGCGGCGGCGTTGTCGGGGGTGATGGTTTTGAGGGCGTCGCCAACGGCCTGTTCGAGGGCTTCCTGGCTGCGA
>JAJYVR010000192.1 GCA_021791935.1 Acidobacteriota bacterium | reverse complement strand
GTAGCCATAGGTGATGAGAATGGGCAGCCCTGCGATGTCCCGCTCGATCCAGTTCGTGGCGCGCGGCTCCTCCGCAAAAAAGGTTTCGTACATCATGGAACTCCATTGGATGTATGTGTCCACTTTCATGCCAAGTCGATGGGCGATGGCCACCGCATTTTTTGTGTCCTCCATTCCCTCTTTTTCAGCGGCCATTCCAAAGCCTTTGTAGAGGTGGGTATGAAAAACTTCGACTCCTTGGTCGTGAAGTTGCTTAATCAGTCCTTCGCTCTGCTCATACTCGCTGATCTGGCGGGCGTCCAGGCGCTGCCCGCCACGGCGCACGATGAAGATGTACGGCTCGTGTGTACCGCCAGCGTCGATCATGCCGCGCCGCAACCATGCCCCTTGCCCACCCTCCTGTCCAGCGGAGGAAGCCGACATGGACGATGCAACCGGCACGCCAAGTTTTGCCAGCGAAGCCGACGCAACCATGGCGCCGATGAAGTCCCTGCGATTGAGTGCCATTTTTCTTCTCCTTGAACAATATGACTTTTCAAGCCATTCTGACTCGAGCGGCGATCCTTTGTTCCATCGTTAGCTTTCTTGGCTGAGGATGCTCCAACTTCCGCCGTTCGCAATCCTCCGTTACGCTTCCGCTTAAGAAAATTCCCATAAGCCATGCGCTCTATTTGTATAGTCGGTCGCCGTTCTTTGCACGCGGTTAGAATCCGGCGGATTTCGACACATGGTAGCTGAAATCGCCGCACTGCCAGCCACACATGTTTATAAGGGAAGGAGCACAGCTACCGATCAATGTCGATGCGCCCGGGCCTACCACCGCCAATCTGAAGGGCCTTGTACACATTTGCTGCACTCGGCCTATTTTCCCAGTTGGACGATAATGTGACGTTTGTTGCCAAAAGCCAAAATCTTTCATCACGACCGTTAAATATCCCATGAAAAGTCGATCAAGCCGTCTGAAGCGAAAAACTTTCAGTGCTCTTCGAGTGAAATCAGGGTGACGCCCCAGGATTTCAATGGAAACGACAAGCGTCCGTTTCCCTTAGGTAGCTTTTGAACTGGCTGTGGCCGGAGGCGCGCCGTGTCATCGTTGTCGGGTCCAGTGGCATCCAACAGAAAGCGCCATGCGCTGCCATTCGCCGGCATGTTATTTATATCAAGATCGACGTCCGTCGCTTTATCCGAATAATTCCACAGCATGATCGTCGAAACGCCGAGCGATTTGTCGACCGTCGCCAGGCCATGCACCGTCTGCGAACTCGATTCCAGCCCGACGCGGTCCCCGGTCAACCGCTCCAGCATTCGGAACACGAAGTATGCCGGACGGACCTGGTTCTCATAATCGAAGAGTCCGAGGTAAGCTGGTTGCCTGTCCCAGAATACTTCCTCGTCCGCGACATAGCGTTCCGGGTAAAACTTGGCGGCTAGATCGTCCGCAAATGGATAGTCGCGTATCTGGTAGTAACAAGAAAGATCAAGTCCGCCTTGCAACATCTGGAACGTCGTCTCTGCGACGAAGGCCGGCTGAAAACGGGGATCGACATCTGCTTGACCCAGGGCGATGTTCCACTCATCGATGACCGTCTCAGGATGCAGGCCGGGGTAATTCTTCAATTGTTCGTGGATAGACTCGATCGATTTCCGAAACCATTGTGGGTCGTTCTTATAGCCATGCCAGGATACAAAATCCAGTGGGACCTTGTTCTTGTTGCAGAATGCAAGCAGCGCCGGGATGAGTACCTCTTTAGAGTCGTAGTCTGCCAGCGCGGGACCTCCTACGCGGGCCTGCGGATCGGCACGTCGAATCGCCGCGACGGTATGCGCATAAAAGCGAGTGTATTGCGCGGGTGTCATGTGATATGGGGCGCCTCCGCCGTCCTGCCGATCGAACTCATTGCCAACCTCCCAATACCAGCCGCCGCCGTTGCGTTTTTCGTAATGGAGGACGAGGTTATAGACCAACTTGTCCCAAGCCGTCCAACTGGTCGGCTCGGTTAGGTTCTGGTCGATTCTCGGAAACAATACTTTCGGCTTGAAGGTGAGGCAGAGGAGAGGCGTGGCGCCTGTTCTAAGGATCAAATCGACGGATATATCCAAGGTCGAGAAGTGATATTTTCCGGGCGCGGGAAGCAGATTGTAGTAGTCCTGCACAAACAAACGAAGCACCTGAGGCCGCAGCGCGCGAATTTGGGCGGTATCCTCGGCGAACATCGGTTCTGAAGAAAAGCCCCCCTGTCCAACGGAGAAGCGGCTGATCTCCATGGGGCCCAGCCTGTTATTCAAATTCACCGTTACCGTCGTGCTGGATGGTTGGGCCTGAGATACCAGCGGGACGGTCATGCAGCATATAAGAGCGAAGATATAGGTCTTCATCCGAAGTCGGCCTCCACTTGTATTCCGATCTGAACGTTAAACCGACAGGAAATCACTTTTGGCATCACAATTTGTGGAAAGTAAGTACGGTCACGCTCTCATGCGGAAACGTGTAAACAATATGTCCGGATGAGACCGTCAGCGTGCTGTCCGTGGGCGTGATATGTTTTGGATCGGTCGCATCGTTGACCTCGTAGATGCTGCCGGACTGCAAGGTCTGAGCCCGTGCGGTTCGAGATGCGCGAAAACCTTGCAGATCGATCTCCGTGGCAACGTCTTTCCTCAGATGCCGGTTGACGCAGAACAGGGTGAGCGTGTCCCCGGCGTCATTCAGTGCCGCAACCACATCGAGATAGGGTACATTCGGAATCTCCGCGTGGCGCGTGATTCCCTTGTGAACGGAGTAGCTGCCAGCTTGCGTCTCGACCTGAACCGTGCGGCTGGCATTGGCCGTCGAGTACATGCGGAAGGCATAATATGACGGGGAGGCATAGACCTGGCTGCGCTTTTTCACAATGCCCGCAAACTCCATGATGCCGGTCATGTCGGCGATGGGAACAACATCGGCATTGCGCATCAGCATGTTGAATGTCCCTGCCGTCTCGATCGCTCCTCCCATATTGGCGGCGCTGGGAGAAGTATTGTTCGAGCTGAGGAACAGCCACTCTGTAAGGGCAATGTGCGCTTGGTTGGCGAAGGCGGGATGCCGGTCGATCTGCGTCTGCATGGCACGGATGTTCCGGCCCAGCGCGACGGGCAGGGCAAAGCTTGCGGCCGCCAGAAAGTCCGGCGTCGGATACGGCAATTGGACCGAATCGTTTGCCGGCACAAAGTCCGAGGGATCGGGCAACTGTACCCTGTTGGTCGTCACTACAAAATGAGTGGACAGATAATTGAACGTGCCCGCTGGATTGGCCAACTGCGCGGCGTTCCACGCCTGATATCGGTCCGCATCGGCGCCAATTGCAATCAGGCGCGCACTCGGATCGACCTTCCGAACGGCTTCACTAAAGATGAGCGTTCTACTCGGCAGTTGAGCAAGCGTGGTCCAGCCTATGCTCCATTTTCCCCAGAGTTCGTTCCCCAGTTCCCAGGTAAGGCCGCCTTTGCCGCCGTTATAGCGATGATCCACGTAGCGGACCCAGTCGGCGGCTTCCTGCGGCGTGCCGCTGCCCATATTTAACGCAATCTGCGGCTTTGCGCCGATCAGTTGGCAGAAGCGGAGGAATTCATCCGTGCCGAAGGTGTTGTATTCGGGAATGCCCCAGGAGATGTTCAACATGCTGACGCGCTTGTCCTCCGGCCCGATGCCGTCGCGCCAGTGATAGCCGGAAGTAAAATTGCCGCCGAAGCGGACGAGCGGCGTCTTCATCGCCTTGGCCATGGCCACCACATCGGGATCGAGGCCATCGATTGCGTCGGCGGGCAGCAGCGAAAGCTGGTCGAGATCGACCCGTTCCTTGCCATCCACCTGTACGACAAAATCCGCCGGGGCGAGCCGGCCCAGGCTGCCAGCAGGAAGTGTGAGCGTGAAGGAGTATTTGCTCCAGGTTGCTGCCGCCGCGTGAATCTCCGCCGAGGCAAGGACAGTTGGCGAATTTCTGGGACGCAGCGAAACGGTCAGCAGCGTTGGGCCGCTTAGGTGTTTGGCGTAGAGGCTTCCCGTATAGCGCAGCGTGCGATGGACAGGCAGATACACCTTCTGCTCGATGCCGGTCGGCTGGTCGGGAACGCCGATGACCTCCAATGAGCGCCAGGAGTTGGCCGCATCGCCCCAATGCGGTTCATAGCGATTGCCTTGCTGCGCATCCAGCGGTTCCCAGGGCAGCGGCAGTCCCAACTCCGATGCCCGCGCCAGCGCAGGCTCGTCTTGGACCATATCGGCGATGCGCGAGGCGCTCCACAAGTTCTCTTCCAGGCTTGGGTTGACAAGGATTTCCGCCCACAGACCGTTGTACGTCGAGTTCTTGATAGGCTCAAGAAAGCTTCCGAAAATGGTGCGCGGAATCCGGTAGCTGGCCGGTCGGTCGGCATGTATCTGGATGGTGGCGCGAGCGGGTACTGGCGTAGTGACCGTGATCTGGGCCACGGCTGTAGCGGCAAACATAATAGACAACAGCGTGGGGATAATCGGACTACGCAAGAAACTGTGCCGAAAAGACATACTAGCCTCCATCTCGATCTCGTCTCTCGAACCTATTGCATTCGGTATTTTCCATGGCAACTCATTACGAGCCTTGCATCGTGATCCTCTTGAAAAACACCTGAATCCAAGACTTTCATAGTGGGCCGCTTCTGAATGGTCCGTGCATTTACTGGATACAGAAACATTCAATGGCCATACAACTGTGCTCCCTGCTGTTCGAGGATCGGCTGCCCCTGCTCCGTGACCACGGAGAGTCCGTCCGCATGCACGCTCGCATTGCGAATCGTCAGGCCAGTTCTCGCATGAATCTCCACATCTTTAAGTGTCACTCCCGTGATGGGCGACTCCGGCAACCCAACGATGATGCCTGCTAGGTTGCTTCCTATGGCCGTCAAATGAGCAATAGAAAAATTTTGAAACTGCGGCGTATGTGGTCCGATCTTTTGAGCCGCGTCGTTCGCCGAAATCTCCCAATCTGGATAGTACTCACTGATCGAAAGGGCAGTTCCAACATTTGTCATCGTGATATTGCGGTAGGCAATGTTCTCAATCACATTGCCGCGGCCACGGTTCGATTTGATCCGTATGCCGGTCTCCGTGCCGCGGAAACGTATGCCTTCCGCCACAACATTTCGCACACCGCCGGCTGTCTCGCTGCCGATCGACAGCCCGTGGCCATGCAGAAACGTCGAATCGCGGATTGCAATGTCGGAGCAGGCCGTATTGCGGACACCGCGTTCCGGCAGGCCGGACTTGATCGCAATGTCGTCATCTCCTGTGTCGATGAGGACATGAGAGATGCGCACATGGCGCGACGAGATGGGATCGATGCCGTCCGTATTCGGCGCATGGGGTGGATTCAGGATTTTGATGTCATGCGCCGTCGCATCGGCCGATGATCGCAACACGAGGGTATACATCGGTGAATTTTCGAGCGTGACGCCCTCGACAAGGATGTGTTGCGTTTTATAAAACTCAATTAGCCAAGGTCGCGGCTCTTCCGGCCTTCCCGCTCGATCCTCAGCGCGCGCGACGACCCACCACGGCTGGCCCTGTCCATTGATCGTTCCCGCGCCCACAATCGACACATCCGTCGCCCCATCGGATGCGATGAGCGGCTGGCGGCGATTTTCGTTCTGCAACACGGGATAGTCGCTCACTTTCTGCGAGCCGAGCAGCGTCGCGCCGCTTTCAATCTCCAACCGAATATGACTGCGGAGTACGATGGGAGCGGTCAGAAATCTGCCAGAGCCGAGACGCACGATCCCGCCACCCTGCGCGGCGCAGGCATCGATCGCGGCTTGGAGCGCGCGCGTGTCTTGGGTCCGGCCATCGGCCTTCGCGCCATACGCTTGTGGGTCGCAAACATGCCTGCGGGTCCGCGTCTCTTTTGCCTGTGCCCCTGAGGACGTAAGGACCAGAAACAGAGATGCATGGGCCAGAAGCCGGAAAAAAAAGCGACACGAACGGTTGCTCGTGCCATGCCGCGCATTCTTGTAGTGTCTTGTCATCTGGCTGCAGCGCCGCCGCACTGTTCTGGATGGGAACGGTGTAGGCCGGTAGAGACGTTGTGCTCTCTGTCAGAACAACACGCGCAAGGCGTATTTCCTGTTGGGGATGCTCGCCTAAACCGCGTGTCGTTCAAAACGGAGATCGATCCCTCCCGCCAATCTTTGCCGGCACTAAACTTTCCACAGACCCCCTTCCGATGAAAGCTACGATCGGCATTCATCGGAGGGGCCTAAGCGCGAAAACTATTACAGCTAGAACTGGTAGACCACGGACAACTGGATCTGCCGCGGCGGAGACAGGGTATTGTGGATCTGACCAAACTGTGCGCTATCTATGTCCGGTCTGGGAGGCGCATAGCTTGCCAGGTTGAAGGCGTTAAAAGCGTCTATGCGAAACTTGACCATTTGCCCTTTGACGGTTTGAAATGTCTTGAAAGCCGACAGGTCAATCTGCCGATACCCTGGGGCGCGCTCGGTACCGACGCGGTCGTTGCCGAACTGGTCGGCCAGAGTAGGTCCTCCTGGCTGGCCATACGCGCAAGCCGCGCCCAGGCTGTTGGTCACGGTTTGCTGCTTCCGGCAAGGCACCGCGGATGGATCGGTGCCGAACCAGTCCTGCGTCGTCCGATGCACGATCTTCATCGGAATATACTGGTTGGCGCGTTCCACGTTGTCATCATTCTCCTGGGCGCTGTTGGTAGTACCATTGAAATTGAATGTTGTGATCGTGATCGGAAGGCCAGAGTAGAGCATGGCATCGCCAGAAAGCTCCCAT
>JAJYVR010000191.1 GCA_021791935.1 Acidobacteriota bacterium | reverse complement strand
TCCTCAACCGCAGTAAGGGGTGGAGATTGACGATTTACCTCGACAAGGTTGGAAAAGACAAATGAGCGCAACAATCAGCGTCGCTGAGGTCCACTCGCGCAAGAACCGCGCCGTCACTTTCTGGCAGTCCACAAACGGAAAAAAAGTCGTCATGGCGGTGACCGGCGCCATGATGTTTTTGTTTGTGATCGGCCATTTGCTGGGCAACCTGCAAGTGTTTGAAGGCCCTGAAAAGATCAACGCCTATGGCCACTTTCTGCACAGCATCGGCGAAGTGCTGTGGATCGTGCGTGGCACGCTGATCCTGGCGATCCTGCTGCACATTGCCGCGACGGTGCAGCTTGCGATACGCAACAAGAAAGCGCGGCCCATCGGCTACTCCCGCAAAGAGGCGATCAACTCCTCCTACGCGTCGCGGACCATGTATTGGAGCGGCCCCATCGTTCTGGCCTTCATCATCTTTCACCTGCTGCAGTTCACCGCCGGATACATCCATCCGGAAGCGCGGTTTGTTGCGGGCGATGTGTACCACAACCTGGTGTCGGGTTTTCAGGTATGGTGGGTTTCGCTCTGGTACATTTTCGCGATCACGCTGCTGGGCTTCCACCTGCGCCACGGCATCTGGAGCATGTTTCAGTCGGTCGGGATTGCCCATCCGCGTCACACGAAGACGCTGAAACACGCTGCTCTCCTGATTGCCGCTCTGATTGTCCTGGGATACATTTCCATCCCGATTAGCATTTTGCTGGGGCTCGTAAAATAATGACACTCGACGCAAGAATCCCTTCCGGCCCAATTGAACAGGCGTGGGACAAGGCCCGCTTCGACATGAAGCTGGTGAATCCCGCCAACAAGCGCAAACACAATTTGATCGTTGTCGGTTCCGGTCTGGCCGGGGCGTCCGCAGCGGCGTCGCTGGGTGAGCTGGGCTACAACGTGAAGTGCTTCTGCTTTCAGGATTCGCCGCGACGCGCGCACTCCATTGCCGCGCAGGGTGGCATCAACGCGGCAAAAAATTATCCTAACGACGGCGAGAGCATTTATCGCTTGTTTTACGACACGGTGAAGGGCGGCGATTTTCGCGCCCGCGAAGCGAACATTTACCGGCTGGCGGAAATCAGCAACCACATCATCGATCAGTGCGTGGCCCAGGGCGTTCCTTTTGCGCGCGAATATGGCGGCACTCTGACGAACCGTTCCTTCGGCGGCGCGCAGGTGTCGCGCACCTTTTACGCGCGCGGCCAGACAGGCCAGCAGCTTCTGCTGGGCGCGTACCAGGCGCTGGAACGTCAGGTCCATGCTAGAACAGTCACCATGATTCCGCGCACCGAAATGCTCGACATGATTGTGGTCGATGGGCAGGCGCGGGGCATCGTGGCGCGCAATCTGGTCACGGGAAAATTCACGGTGCATATCGCCGATGCGGTGATTCTGGCCACGGGCGGCTACGGCAACGTCTATTATTTGTCCACCAATGCGAAGGGCTCCAACGCCACCGCAATCTGGCGCGCGTACAAACGCGGAGCGCTGTTCGCCAATCCATGCTTCACTCAAATCCATCCAACATGCATTCCAGTATCGGGCGAGTATCAGTCGAAGCTGACGCTGATGAGCGAGTCGCTGCGCAATGACGGGCGGATCTGGGTGCCCAAGCTGAAAGGCGACAAGCGTCCGCCGAATGAGATCCCGGAAGGCGAGCGCGATTATTATCTGGAGCGCCGCTATCCCAGCTTCGGGAACCTGGTGCCGCGCGATGTGGCCTCGCGCAACGCCAAGGCCGTCTGCGATGAAGGCCGCGGAGTGGGGAAGACGGGGCTCGGAGTCTACCTGGATTTTTCCGAGGCGATCGCGCGGCTGGGCGAGAAGACGATTCGCGAACGCTATGGAAATCTGTTCGACATGTACCAGCGCATCACGGATGAAGACCCCTACAAGGTGCCGATGCGTATTTATCCCGCCATCCACTACACTATGGGCGGTCTATGGGTGGACTACCAGTTGCAAAGCACCATCCCCGGCCTGTTTGTGCTGGGCGAAGCGAATTTTTCCGATCATGGCGCCAATCGCCTGGGCGCCAGCGCGTTGATGCAGGGGCTTTCGGACGGCTACTTCATCGTTCCGTATACAGTGGGAAATTATCTGGCGACCAACAAGTTCGCCAAGGTGGATGAGTCGCACGCCGAAGCGCAAAGCGCGGTCGCCATTGCCCAGCAGAAGATCGACAAGCTGCTCTCCATCAAGGGCAAGCGTACGGTGGATTCTTTCCATCGCGAGCTGGGCAAGATTTTGTGGGATTACTGTGGCATGGCGCGCACGGCGGAGGGTCTCGAAAAAGCGATTGGAGAAATTCGTGTGCTGCGCGACGAGTATTGGCGGAACGTGACTGTCCCCGGCAGCGGCGACGACCTGAACCAGAGCCTGGAGAAAGCGGGCCGGGTGGCGGATTTCTTTGAGCTGGCGGAGTTACTGTGCATCGATGCCCGCGATCGGAATGAGTCCTGCGGCGGACATTTTCGCGAGGAACATCAGACGCCGGACGGCGAAGCGCAGCGCGACGACGAGCATTATTCATACGTCGCGGCCTGGGGCTATCGCGGCCGCGATGCCGCTCCTGAACTGATCAAGGAACCGCTCGAGTTCCACTACGTTCATCCCAGCCAGAGGAGCTACAAGTAATGAAGCTAAAATTGAAAATCTGGCGGCAGAAGAACTGCAAAGAGAAGGGCAAATTTGTCCAGTATGCCGTGGACAACGTGGACCCCGAGATGTCGATGCTGGAGTGCCTCGACGTGCTGAATGAGTCGCTGATCGAGCGCGGCGAAGAGCCGGTGGCGTTTGAGCACGACTGCCGCGAAGGCATCTGCGGCTCCTGCGGCTTTATGATCAACGGCGTGGCGCACGGTCCGGAGCGGGCGACCACTGTTTGCCAGTTGACCATGCGGCACTTCAAGGACGGCGACGAATTGGCGATCGAGCCGTGGCGTTCGGTGGCGTTCCCGCTGGTGAAGGACCTGGTGGTCGATCGCAGCGCATTCGATCACATTATCGAGGCTGGCGGCTACATCTCCGTCTCGACCGGCAATGCCCAGGATGGCAACACGCTGCTGATCGGCAAAGATACAGCCGACAAGGCGATGGATGCCGCCGCCTGCATCGGCTGCGGGGCCTGCGTGGCAGCCTGCCCCAACGCGTCCGCGGCACTGTTTACCGGCGCAAAAATTGCGCATCTTGGGACCCTTCCCCAGGGCAAGCCGGAGCGCGATCGCCGCGCCTTGAGCATGGTCTCGCAGATGAACGTGGAAGCATTCGGCAACTGCACCAACATTGGCGAGTGTACCGGCGTATGCCCCAAGGAGATCCCGCTGGAAGTGATCGCCACCATGAATCGCGACTACCTGCTGGCAAGCTGCAAGAAGCGCGAGGACATTGCGACAGACATTTCTCCTGTGATAGAACTGGCTGCCAAGGGATAGGCCGCCGGCCAGCGTTACAGGTTGGACGCTTCTTGTGGGCTGGGGATGAGTTGCATCAGCAGACGGCGCAGGGCATGGCCGCGATGGCTGATTGTGTATTTCTGTTCCAGGCTGATTTCCGCCATGGTCCGATCGAACTCCGGCAAATAGAAAAGAGGATCGTAGCCGAAGCCTCCGCAGCCGCGCGGGGCCTCCAGAATCGTACCCTCGACAGTGCCATGCGCAACTGAGATGCACTCTCCGTCGCGGGCAGTCGCCAGCACGCAACGATAACGGGCGGAGCGCAGGTCTTTCGCCACGCCACGCAAGTTTTCCAGCAGGAACGCATTGTTGCGGGCATCATCGGTACTCGCGCGGAGCGACTCGGGAGCAAAGCCGGCATCGGCGGCATAGCGAGCGGAACGCACGCCGGGCGCGCCGTGCAATGCGTCTACTTCCAGGCCGGAATCGTCTGCCAGCACAATGCAGCCGGGAGCGTGGCGGCTGTATTCAACCGCCTTGCTGCGGGCATTCTCTTCAAACGTGGCGGCATTTTCCGGCGGCGGCTCAATCCGCTCCATTCCAGGCAGGCGGACGAATTCAACTTCTCCGCCATGCGGCCCGGCGGCAACGGCGAAGTCACGGAGCTTCCCTGGATTGGTGGTCGCAACGTGGAGTGTGAGAGGCATCGTTGGCATCGGGCAGTCGACGATCACGTTGGGGAGGATGACCGGCGGTCGGCGATACCGCCTGAATCGCAGTGAATTGGCTGTGCTCAGGCGGCTTGCCGGACGACTTGGAAGCGTTCGCGTCTATTTTCCGGTTGCAACAGAGGCAACCTGCACGTTCATGCCGGAAACCGTGCCCTTGACCACGGCGGGCGCGCCAGCCAGTGCATAAAGTTCTTTCTTTACGGCAGCGCTAGCTTGCAGGGTATACACCTTGTCGCCGACCACCAGGGCGTAGGCAGATCCCATGCCAACGCACTCACGGGTACACTTCGCGGCGCTGGCGCCGGCCATCATGTGGTGCGCGCCGCACATCTGGTCGGAGACGACGCCCTTCAGCGTTGTGGTTTGGGCGCTGGCCGCGGCGGCGGACAGCAGGGCAACGATGGCGAACGGGCCGAGCGTGCGGGAAATGTTCATTCGAGTTTCCTTTCAGAGGTCGGGTAGGTTTCACTGGCGAGCAGAGCCGGCCAGGGAGTGTTCAGTATAACGGTTTCAAATCGCCGGCAGGAAGATAGGGTTGCAAGGGGCAGCCTTGGCAACGCGGAGCGACGCCGCAGTGACGTTTGCCGACTTCGACAATCAGCGCGTGCAGTTCATTGGCGTGGCGAGCTGTTTCTTCGCGGGTTGCGCCCGCAATCGCGCCATCCCCCAGGGCCTGCAATTCCGCATAGCGCGCATTGGCTGGGAGAAGCTGATGGCGTGTGACCACACGGCGGAGGTATTCGTCCACGACAAACACGGGATGTCCGAGCGCATAGAGGAGAATGGCATCGGCAGTTTCCGGGCCGACGCCGGGCAGCGCCAGCAATTGCGCGCGAAGCTCGGCCGTCGGCTGCTGCGCCATCCGATCGAGCGAGCCAGCGTAGCGATCGTCCAGAAATTGCACAAAGGATTTGATGGAGGCTGCCTTGCGCACAACAAACCCGGAGGGGCGAATTGGCTGGCGCAACGCTTCTTCTGAAATTCTTCGGATGCCTTGAACGGTCAATAAACCTGCCTGACGCAAGTTGGCGATGGAACGTTCCACGCTGCGCCATGCGGTGGCCTGGGTGAGGAAAGCGCCAAGTACCACCTCAAATGCTGTGTCGGCGGGCCACCACTTGCGGGTTCCGTAGGCAGACAAGAGAGCGGCGTACATCGCGCGCAATTGTTGCGCGGACCCTGAGCCAGGGCCGGAGAGGGGCGAAGATTTGTGGTGGTGGCGGGTCACAACGATTTTCCCTGCGCTGGCAGGAATCCAGCTCTCCTCAGTATCCTATTGTCCATGAAGATCCATACGGAATATCTGCACATGCAAACGCCGGAGCGGCGCGAGATTGTTCACATCACGCCGCAGGTGGAAGAGATTGTTCGGCGCAGCGGGATTCAGGACGGTCTGTGCTTCGTGTCGCCGATGCATATCACGGCCGCTGTGTACGTCAACGATCTGGAAGAGGGCCTGATCGAAGACATCATGGAATGGCTGGACAAGCTGGCGCCGGTGGGGCCGGATTACAGGCACCACCAGACCGGCGAAGACAACGGGGACGCTCATCTGAAGTCGTTGCTGCTGCACCATGAAACCACGCTGCCCATCACCGCGGGCAAGCTCGACTTAGGGCCGTGGCAGCGCGTGTTTTATGCGGAGTTCGACGGACAACGGCGCAAGCGCGTCATCGTGAAGGCGATAGGCGTGACGGAAACAGGTCAGGCCGGGTAGAGCGATCCCGGTCCGGATCTCTGAAAAGCCCATTGTGTATGGCCGTGGCCGTGCCGTTCATCCGGTACAGCGATTCCGCAACCAAGTTTTTCATGCAGCCAAAGCATCCGATTTCATAGCTGTTTTTCCCTTCGATCGAGAGGATAGCCCGACTTCCGCTATTCGCGGCGCGTTTCAGCAAAAGCCAGGAAATTTCATCGTGTAACTTCTTGATTTTGTTGCGATGGGGTTTCTGAAATGGCGTGAAACTGCTTGCGGTGAAGACCTACCCACTTGAATGTCTGAGCCGTTGCGTGGACAATCGCAGCCCAGCACGCGGCCGGCAATGCCTACTCCATTCTCGACATCCATGTGCCCAAGGCAGGCCAACCGATCACGGCAAAGACATTTACCTTTACGATCAACCGGCAGAAGCTGCGGGAAGCAAGACGGCGAGAAGGAAGCTATTTGCTACGTTCCAACTTGACGCACGACGATCCGGAGAAACTGTGGCTCTTTTACCTGCATCTGGTCGAAGTGGAGCAGGCCTTCAAGGAACTGAAAAACGACCTGTCGGTCCGACCCATCTATCGCCAGCTTGAGCATCGCATCGAAGCGCACATCCTTCTCGCCTTCATGGCCTACTGCCTGCAGGTCACGTTGAAGCAGGATACCAAGGCGTTGGCTCCCGGCTTGACGCCGCGTGCGGCGATCGAAAAAATGGCCTCGATCCAGACGATCGACGTTCACTTGCCCACCACCGACGGACGCCAGGTCGTCTTGTCGCGCTACACGGAACCGGAGAAGGACCATCGGCTTCTGTTGCAGCGCCTAGAGCAGAACTATGGTTGCTGTATGCCGTAGCCGCAGTGTCGGAACCATGCGGCGGCGTTGTCGGGGGTGATGGTTTTGAGGGCGTCGCCAACGGCCTGTTCGAGGGCTTCCTGGCTGCGAGCC
>JAJYVR010000190.1 GCA_021791935.1 Acidobacteriota bacterium | reverse complement strand
GCTCCCGGCAGAACTCTGCACACGCAATCCCGCCAAGCTCTCCTGCTCGGCTTGGCCTTCAACCTATACCGCCTCTGGCTGCCTGCTTTCCGCTTCCCATAGAGAGGATGTCAACAGAGCCATCAGCAGTCTAGAATTTCTAATTTTTGAATCTACCACTGTTTTCTACCACGTTTACAACGGCACTGCTCCGATATCAATCCACAGAAAAAAAGCCAAACATCATCTCCGCATTCCTCGCTGAATCTACCCAATCAGGCGTTCCGAGCGGCGCGGGCGTGATTCAGGACGAGCAGGCGTTCCAGCAGTTCGGCGTCGGTGAGCGTGGCGGGCCAGCCGTAGGCGGCGAAGACGGCCTCGTCCAGCTTGCGATGCAGCTCCGCCAGCCAGGTGGGGCGGGCGTTGTACAGGTTCGTCAGCGTGCGCTTGCTCAGTTCCTCTGGTGCGGCATCGGGTGGATTCAGCCATGCATCGCGCTTCTCTACCAGCTCACGGGCGGCAGTGGCGATGGTTTCCACCAGCGGCGAGTCTTCCGGCTCATGGCCCGGCGGCCACGGGAAGGGGAACGTCTCGAATGTGGAACTGGGAGTATATCGAAACCCACTCTCAACTTCGCGCAGTTGCGTGCCTTGAGCACGTGCCCAGGCCTCGTGGATGCGGGAATGGAGCACGCCAAAGAAGTAATCATCCTCGCGGGCAAAGACGAGTGTTCCTTGGTTACAGAGAAATTCGGGACGTACCCAAACAAATATGCGGTGTTTGGCTGTCGCGGGTGTAGCGATGTACCGCGTGAGAGAGGCCACTGCATCTCTCATTCCGGGTCTAGCCTCCGCATAAATCCACCACTTCTCCCGGTAGCTCTCTCGATTGTTGTCTTTTCGGACGGGATATACGTTCGCTTTTACAAATTCAAACGGTTTCTCATATTGCATTGCCTGCTCAAGCGGCATCATCGCAAAATCTATCGTCCATATGTTCCGCGACTTCCGAACAAGATCAATTCCGCTATATACTGGCCGAACCACGTCAGAATTCGGGCGATTGTTGACGTTTAGAGGTGCATTGAGCATGGCCTGAGCAACGCCCCAGTCGATATCGAATGGTGCCTTGGGCGATGGCCCCATGAAACAAATTCCTGAATTCTCATAGAGAACCTTCGCGGATGTGGTGTCGGCTTCGCTCGTAAGATTTGCGTGAATGGCTGAGACAGGAGCGCCGTCCAACATGCGCTCTGCCTGCGAACCACTATCGAAGCCAACCATGGAGACGCGAACCGCTGCGCCGTCCAAAATCCACGGGCGATCACTCCACGCCATAAAGATGTCGCCTGTTTCCTTAATTCTCTCCAGCACAGTGCGATTCACGCCTCCACGTATCCCTTGCGTGGCAAGAAGGCCCACTCGCTCGCACTTGCCAGCTTCAATCTGAGCACGCGCTCGCTCAAACCAGTAGCAGACCAAATCTGCAAATGGTGGCACACGTTCGGCGTATAGCGAAAATAGGCTCTCAACATATCCGTCGCCAAGTTCTTGCCTGATTTTGTTGCCGCCCAAAAACGGCGGATTGCCGATAATGCAGTCGGCTTGCGGCCATTCCGGTTCCACGGGCTTGCCGTCACGGTCATGCGTGAGAATGGCGTCGCGATGCTGGATATTGTCGAGCTTGCGCAGAATCGGCTCGGTGGGCACGCCCATGCCGTGCTCTTGTAGCCATTGCAGGTAGCCAATCCACACCACCACGGACGCCAGTTCATGCGCGTACACGTTCGTCTCCAGGCCGTAGAGTTGCGAGGGATGCACCTGCTCCGGCAGGACGGTGGGCAGGCCGTGGTGCGCGGCGAACAGACGCGCCTCCTGCCATAAATCCAACATGCGTTTCAGCGCCAGATAGAGAAAATTCCCGCTGCCACAGGCCGGGTCCAGCACGCGCACGCGAGACAACTCCTGCATCCATGCAGAGAGCAGTTCCTGCATTTTGTCGCGCAGCTTGGTGTAGGCCGTTCCCTTGGCTTTCTCTGCGGCTTCCGCCAGCGCCGTGGCTTCCGCCTTCACCTGTTGCCAACGAGTGCGCAGCGGGGCCATCACAACCGGCTCGACAATCAGCAAAATATCTTCCGCGCTGGTGTAGTGCGCTCCAAGTTGGGAACGCTTGTCCGGGTCAAGGCTGCGCTCAAACAGCGTGCCGAAGATGGACGGCTCGACATTCGACCAGTCCAGCGCGGCGGCCTTGCGCAGCGTGGCCATGTCCGCAGAGGTCAGATCGAATACCTCATCATCGGCAAACAGGCCGCCATTGAACCATGCAATGTCATACACGCCAAAGCTGTTTCCCTCGGTGGACATTGCGCCGAAGAGTTGCCGAAGCTTGCGCGTAAAGCTCTGCGTGGTGCTCCTGTCCTGTTGGATCATCTGGCGGAAGAGATGATCCGGCAGCAGTCCGATGCTATCGGCAAAGAGGCAGAACAGCAGGCGCATGAGAAAGTGCGCGGCCCGTTCCGGGTCTGTGCCTCTATCGCGCAAGCTCATGGCGAGGGAGCTAAACTCCGTCGCCGCCTGCTCGGTGACACGCGCAGCGGCCCGCTCCGGCCTCAGCAGTTCCGGTTCCGTGAAGACAGCGCGCAGGACTTCCAGCGGCGGCAGGGCGCAATTGGCCGTGGGAGCCGGGGAGAGCAGATCGTCCAGGCGGAAGCTGTATACCTGCGGTTTCGTGCGATTGAAGTTCGTATGAACTTCGAAGCTATCTTGGTCGCAGACCACCAGCAGCGGCGGATGATTGAGTCCGTAAAGTTCTGTAGAAGTGGTTGAGCGGCAAGTTGAAGCGAGCCGCCGGTTCGATTCCTTAGGAGTACGGAGTGAGTATCTTCCGGCAGAGCCAGGGAAACTCCCGATTGCATTAGTTTCTGTAGGGCAACAAAGTTGCCGCGACGCAAAATCCTCTGCGGTGGCGAGGAGTTATTTTTGCAGCCGGCCATTCATCCGCATCTCATCGACCTCTCCATTTGGGGCGATGGTGACGGTGCCGCCCAAGGGATTGTTCCGGCGTCCGCGAAAAAACAGTACGTTATAGGCGAAGCGGAGATCTTCGAATCGTACCTGAGTGTAATGCGCTCCGCTTTGAAGCGTGTCGAAGACGCGAGCCTGCGTGACGTAAGGGTATTTCGACCAATCGAGAAAGACGCGTCCGAGCCAGGAGCGTTTTGCAGCAAGAATTGCGGAGGTCTGGGGCTGTTTGTAGTAGAGATCGTCCGGCGTCTGGCTGGTGAAGCTGTCGGCGCGGGTGTTCAAAATCGCAGTCTGGTAAAAATCCTTGGTTTCGACGGTGCCAAACCATTGGAAGACGTCGCCGGGATAGGGGCTGACCGTCATCCTGACGACGGGCTCATTCCGATAGTTTTGCTGGGCCAACAGATCCAGTGCGCGGTCATGCTCCGCCCATCGCCAGCAGCCCAGGACAACGCCAAGGCTGAGAGCGAAAATCGCCCAGCCGCGGCCACGAAAAGGAGGGCGGCGGACGCCGATCTCACGGTCCGCCAAGCCCAGAATCGCCGGCATCAGGAGCGCAAGGAGCAGCGCTGCAAACAGCACAGGTTCAAAGATGAAGAAGATACTGCCCGCATACCAATGCGGGTCAAAAGGGAAAAATGGGCGGACTCCGTAATTAACGGTCCAGTCGAGCAGCAGATGGCTGAAGTCGGCGATGAGAGCGAGAAACCAGATCCAACCCCAGCGGACCGGCGGCGCATGTTGCCTGCGACCTGGCTGGCGGGCCGCGTTATCCGGCGCTTGTTTGTGGACGCGGCGCATGCGCCAGCGATGCCAGAGCCAGACGGCGCCCGTGACAAGCAATGCCATGAAGGGCGCTCCGAGAAAAGTATGCGTGATGCCGCGATGATGTTGAAACTGTGCGACCGGGCCGCGCAGGCCCCAAAGCATGTCGATGTCCGGCGCTTCCGCGGCCAGCACCATGGTCAACGTGGCGTAGGCGGTGGTGCGATTGAATCCAGATCGCCCCAGGCACGCGCCCGTGAAAAGATGTGTGACCGGCTCCATTCAATTTATGAGCATACACGGCGACAGCCGATGAGCGCAGCCGCTATCGCCAGCGCGTCTCTATAATTTCATTGATGACGAAGCATTTAGCGAGCGACGGCGTGGAGAAACAGATCGATACATTGCGCGAGACTTTGCGGCACCATGAGCACCTCTACTATGTGCTGGATGCGCCGGAGGTTTCCGATGCGCAATACGACGCGTGGATGCGCGAGCTGCGCGCCCTTGAAGATGCGCATCCGGAACTCCGAACGCCGGACTCGCCCACGCAGCGGGTGGGCGGAAAGCCGAAGGAAGGTTTTGCCAAGGTGCCGCACTCGCGGCCCATGCTTTCGCTCGACAATGCGTACGACGAAGGAGAGTTGCGCGAGTGGGACCGTCGTGTCCGCGAGCTGGCGGGTGGAGAAGACATCGCATATACCTGCGAGTTGAAGCTGGATGGCTTGTCGCTGGCGCTGACCTACGAGGGCGGAAGATTGATCCGAGGCGTGACGCGCGGAGACGGCGTAATCGGCGAGGATGTGACGAGCAATGTTCGCACCATCCGGTCGGTGCCGCTGAGTATTTCTACGGCGAGGCTGCGCGGTTCCGGGTTGCCGGAAAATTTTGAAATTCGCGGCGAGGTGGTCCTGCCGCTGGCGGCGTTTCAGAAGCTGAACGCGGAGCGCGAGGAGCAGGGGCTATCGCCGGCTGCAAATCCGCGAAATGCCGCTGCGGGAACATTGCGGACCCTGGAGCCGAACATTGTGGCGCAGAGGCGGCTGGATTTTTATGCCTATTTCGCGTTGAACGAGAGCGGCTATATTTTCCCGCGCCAGAGCGAGTCGCTGGATGCTTTGGCCGCGGCAGGGTTTCGCGTGAATCCAAACCGCGCGATGGTCCACACCGTCGATGAGGCATGGGACTTTATTACGCGGGCCGATGCCATGCGGGATTCGTTGCCATACGAAATTGATGGGGTGGTGTTGAAGGTGGACAGCACGGCGTTGCAAGGTCAGTTGGGGTTTACCGGACGCGCTCCCCGGTGGGCCATCGCTTACAAATTTGCCGCGCGCGCGGGAGTGACCCAGGTAGAGGACATCCTCGTACAAGTGGGCCGCACAGGCAAGCTGACGCCTGTTGCGGAATTGACGCCGGTGGCGATCGGCGGCACGACGGTGGGCAGGGCCACGCTGCACAATGCGGACGAGATTGAACGGCTGGGGCTGAAGATTGGGGACTTTGTTACGGTCGAACGCGGCGGCGATGTCATTCCCAAGGTGGTGGAAGTGCTGCGTGAGAAGCGGCCGGCGGATGCACGAGATTTTGTCTTTCCCAAGCAATGCCCTGAGTGCGGCAGCGCGGTCGTGCGCGAAGAAGGAGAGGTGGACTGGCGCTGCATCAACGTCAATTGTCCGGCGCGGTTGCGGGAAAGCCTACTGCATTTTGCAGCGCGCGGGGTGATGAATATTGAAGGCTTGGGCGAGGCGGTCGTGAATCAACTGACGGAACGCGGATTGGCGCGCAACCTGGCCGATATTTATCGCCTCGACGAGGCGGCGTTGCTATCGCTCGATCTGGTGAAACACAAAAAAGCGCAGTCGCTGTTACAGCAGATCGAACGATCGAAGCAAGCGCCGCTGGATCGCGTTCTGCTGGGCCTGGGGATTCGATTTGTCGGCGAGCGGACGGCGCAGTTTCTCGCCGATGCATTTGGGACGATGGACCTAGTCATGCAGGCTAGCAAGGAAGAATTGGAACGGGTGCAGGAGATTGGGCCGCGTATCTCCGCGGCAATCGTCGAGTTTTTTGCGCTGCCCGGCAACCGGGAATTGGTAGAAAAACTGCGCGCTGCCGGCTTGAATTTTACTGCCGAGCAGAAAAAGGTTTCATCCAAGCTGAATGGGCTGACATTTGTGCTGACTGGCACATTACCTTCTCTGACGCGGGAAGAGGCGAAAAAGCGGATTGAGGGCGAAGGCGGCAATGTTACCGGATCGGTGAGCAAGAAGACGAACTACGTGGTTGCGGGAGCGGATGCCGGCTCGAAACTCGACACAGCACGCAAGCTGAATGTGACGGTCCTCGACGAGGCGGGGCTGATGGAGTTACTGGAGCACGGACGGCGATAGGGGGCTAGCCACTCTATGGGGCCTAGTTGGGCGCGTTGGGAGCGAAGTAGCCCTTTTCCGCGCTGACCTTGTAGCTGCGATCGTAAGCGGTGAGATAAATAGGCCGGAAAGCGCCATCGGCTTTGAAGTCAGCAGGTTTGTACACAAGCGAGTACTGGCTGCGCAGCTCTTCCTGAATGCTCTGGAACGCTTCCGCCACATTTTCCATGCGTAGCGGGTTAAAGGCGCGCCCGCCAGTGGCGACGGCCATTGCATCGAGAACGTCGTCACCGCGGTCGCGGCTGGGGCTATCGTTGGTGCTGATGGTGTAGATTGTGGTCGAAGCGCGCTGGCACATTTTCACGGCATCGTCCAGTGTGGCGTGGCTCTGGTCGTCCTCGCCATCGGAAAGCAGAATGATGGTCTTGCGGAGCGCCCCAGCGCGCGCAAGAGGAAGCATTTGATCGCGGCAAGCGGTATAGGTAGCGTCGTACAAGGCGGTGCCGCCTCCCGGGGAAAGCTTGCGGATGCCGGCAGCCAGGAGATCGCCGTTATTGGTGTATCCCTGGGTAATGTCTGGAGTCACGTCGAAGCCCATCACGAACGCCTTGTCAACCTGAGGGCGCAGGACCGAGAGAAGAAATTCAATGGCCGCGTTCTGCTCAAAATGGAAACGCGAACGGATGGAGCTGCTGGTGTCGATC
>JAJYVR010000189.1 GCA_021791935.1 Acidobacteriota bacterium | reverse complement strand
AACGCCGCCAGCAGAAATGCCAGCAGCAAGCCGAGCAAGGTGGCCCATAACAAACTTCTGCGCACCGTGTGCAGCGTGTCGTCCACATCGCGCAGGGGGTAGCCGAGGCGCACGATATACCCGTCGGCTGGGGCCGCCACATACAACATGCCGCCAGCGATGGACTTCCCGAATGCTCGATGTTGCACGGCGATCGCGCGCATCTCGGGACTGTTCATGGACAGCGGTGCGGCGGCGTTTGCACCCATGTCGCGTCCGCCCGCGGCAAAGTCGGCCACCACGCCGCCATCTTTGTTGACGATGGTGACGCGCCCGCCGATGGCGCGCGCTTCTTCCTGCGCCAGCGCCGCCAAATTCGCTGGAGCGCCGGCCACGACGTGTTGCGCCAAAGCCTGCGCGCTCCCTTGCAGGCCCCGCGCCAGTTGATTTTGCAAGGAGGATTCGAGGATGTTCTGTTGCGAGATGTCAAGCATCGCGGCGGCGGCCAGCACCACCAGCACCATCGCCGCAAGAAGCTTGAAAAAAACTCTCTGCCTCATTTAGTTTGTAGCCCCTAGCCGTTCGCTCCTTGCTGAAGGTCATAAGCTGAAAACCGTCATATCCAGGCCCACCTCGGCGCTGTAAGCCTTTAGGTGGAAGCCAAAAGCCAATGGCTAGAATCTGCCTTCTAAAGGCTGTCCTTCGGCATCTCAAAGCGATAGCCGGCGCCGCGGACGGTTTTAAGATACTGCGGATTCTCCGCGTCCGACTCAATTTTTTCGCGTATGCGGCGCACGTACACATCCACGGAGCGCGGAGTGACAAAGCGCGCGTCCCCCCACACCGCATCCAGCAGATGATCGCGGCTGAAGACGCGGCCCGGATGGCGGGCAAGGTATTCCAACAGCCGAAATTCCGTCGCCGTCGTGGCCATCAGCTCCCCGGCCACCTTTAGCTGCATGGCGCTGGCATCGATTTCGACCTGCCCAAAGTGCAGTGCCGTGGGAGCGGTGGGACGCTCAAAACGGCGCAATACGGCCTTGATCCGCGCCACCAATTCCCTGGGTGAAAACGGCTTGGTGATGTAGTCGTCCGCGCCCAGCTCCAACCCCAGCACCCGATCGCTCTCGCTGGTCCGCGCTGTGAGAAAAATGACGGGCGTGACCGCGAGCGCGGGGCTCTTCCGAATGCGCCTGCACAGGTCCAACCCATCTCCGCCGGGGACCATAATGTCCAGCACGAACAGGTCGGGCGTTTTGCGTTCCGCGTCGGCCAGCACCGCGGCTGGACTGACAAAAGTTCGTACCGCAAAGCCTGCAATCTCCAGACTGTGCTGCACCAACCTGGAAATGTCCTGATCGTCCTCCAGAACGAAAATCGTCTGACTCAAATCCGATGTCCTCTCGATTGCTGCTGTCATCGATACGGCAGTTTCCATGGTGCGCCTACTCCTCTACCGAGGCAAGAGTATCGCAATCAGGCAAATTTTCTGCAAAAGAACCGTGAATACCGTGTGACGATTGCGTGAATGCGTTCAGCCACACGTGCCGACTAAGCGTGCTGCGACAATTCCTCTACAATCTGGGCCGCGGCCTGTTCGCACTGGGCGCGCTCTACATCGTGGTGCGTCACCAGTCGGATAGCATCGGGCCCGGTATTTCCGGCCAGAATTCCGCGCCTCTTCAGCCGGGCCACCAACTCCGGCGCGCCTTTACCGGCGTTGAGCTGGAATCGAACGATGTTCGTCTGCACGCTTGCAAGATCGACGGTCAAGCCGGGGACCTTGGCCAAGAATTCCGCCAGCAACCGGGCATTGCGATGGTCTTCCTCCAGCCGCTTGGTCATGGTGTCGAGTGAGATAAGCCCCGCCGCCGCCAGCACGCCCACCTGCCGCATCCCCCCGCCGAGGCACTTGCGAACGATTCTTGCCCGATGCATCAGTTTTTGGGAGCCCACCAGCATGGAACCCACCGGAGCGCACAGCCCCTTCGACAAGCAAAACATGACCGTGTCAAAGCCGCGCGTCAGTTCCACCACACCGACGCGAAGGTAGGTCGCCGCATTGAAAATTCGCGCCCCATCCAAATGCAGCGGCAGGCCGGCATCCTTCGCGCCCGCCCAGATTTCTTCCAGCACCGGCAGCGGTGTGACTGTGCCGCCAGCCATGTTGTGGGTGTTTTCCAGCGTAATCAGTCCCGTTTGCGCGCGATAGTAAAGGCCGGGCGCGATGGCCGCCTGGATCTGCTTCCAGGTCAGCACGCCGCGATCTCCCATGATCGTCCTCGGCATACAGCCGGAAAACGCCGAGACCATCGCCATCTCCCACTCGACAACGTGCGAGCGCGCCTCGCAGATCACTTCCTGCCCATGCTGGGTATGCAGGCGGATCGCGATTTGATTGCCCATGGTGCCGGTGGGCACGAAGACAGCCGCTTCGCGCTCGAAAATTTCCGCAGCGCGCTGCTCCAGCCGGTTGACTGTTGGGTCCTCCCCGTAGACATCGTCGCCCACTTCCGCAGCGGCCATGGCGGCACGCATCGCCGGTGTTGGCCGGGTCACGGTGTCGCTGCGCAGATCGATGGCTCCGACGGCGCTCGACGAAGTTGTTGCTTTTTTTTCGGCAGTCTCGATACTCACACCCACGCTCCTTGGTTTTCAAATCCTCAGGGGCTGAAGCCCAGGTATATTTTCGATCATCTACGGCCCGACTGAAGTCGGGCCTTGATACAAAACATGTGCATGAGTCGGGCACCAAAAAGAAACTACGTCTCCCGTTTCATCCCCTGCGGGTCGGCGAAGACGGTGGACGACTGATACGAAACATGTGCATGAGCCGGGCCTTATGCGATTGCCACGACTTCTTCTTCCCGCACCACGCCAAGAAATCGCTCAAAGACATCGTTGGCGAATAAACGTCCCTGGTGGGTCAAGCGGGCGCGATGCTCCTCGTATTCGATCAACCCGTGCTGCTGGGCTTCTTTGAGAATCGGCTGAAAGGCGCGTGTCGCCGACTCACCAAATTCGTTCTCGATTGCCGCCAGCGAGACGCCGTCGTTCAAGCGCAGGCCGAGGAACCAGGCTTCCTCTAACGCCTGCACAGCGGAGACGTGCGTGACGGTTTCCCGTTCGCGGCTGCCTGCGTTAGGTTCCAAATAGGCTGCCAGATCGTCGATTGTGCCGACACGAACAGCTTCGCCATAGGCCCTTGGCAGAAAGGAATGTGCATCCAGACCAAATCCGAGATACGGCCGGCGCGTCCAGTACTTCAGGTTGTGGCGCGATTCATGTCCCACGCGCGCAAAGTTGGAAATTTCATACTGCGCGCCCCCCGCAGCGGCGAACTGCTCGCAGGCCTCGGTATACATGTCCGCGATGGCTTGCTCGTTCGGCACCATGCCAGCCCCGTAGCGCGTGCCTCCGGCGAGCATCTCGCGGCCCAGCCGGGAATCTTCATCCACATCGAGCATGTAGACGCTGAGGTGCGGCACGCCGGTGGCAATCGCTTCGGCAAGCGAAACATTCCAGCTCTCGCGCGTCTGATGCGGCAGGCCGGCGATCATGTCAACATTGATGTCGTCGATGCCAGCGGCGCGAAGCCGTTCAATTTCCTTGAGTGTAATCGCCCGCGTGTGCAGGCGACCGACCGCAGCGGCTTCGTGGTCCACAAACGATTGCACGCCCAGGCTGACGCGGTTGAACCTCAGGCCCGGCATGGCGTGCAGCAGCTCGTCAGTCAGTTGGCCGGGAGCGCATTCCAGGGTAATCTCCGCCACGGCGTCGAAAGAAAATACCTTCGTCAATGCTTCGAGTATGGCTTCTAACTGGCTAGCAGAAAGAAGGCTCGGCGTGCCTCCTCCGAAATATAGCGAATCTACATTTCCTGGCAGTTGACCACCCCAGGCGGCCATGCGTTCTGGAACAGCGCGAATCTCGGACGTCAGCTTCTCGACGTATGCGGCCATGCGCTCGCTGCCAAAAACTCCCGAGGCAAAGTTGCAGTAGCTGCACTTGACGCGACAGAACGGGACCGAGACGTAGATTCCGAGCGTCGGCGATGCAAGCTGTTTCGGTCTCATCAAGGCGCCAGTTGGCATAGCATTCCTTCGCCCATTGCGGAGAAATGGAGGAAAGTTCGTACAATAGCAGTGTCGCATGGCAGACGCACAACAGAGCACGCAGCACCAAGACGACGACGTCATCGGCAAGGCATACGACAGTCGCCTGATGCGGCGGTTGCTGGTCTATCTGCAACCGTACCGCGTGCAGGTCGGCATCTCGCTGGTTGCCATCCTTTTCACAGCGTTCGCGGACGTGCTTGGCCCGTACCTGACCAAGGTGGCGGTTGACCTGTACATGACGCGATCGCAGGCCACCAACCATTCCCTGTGGACGCGCCATCTCAGCCACAATCCCATGACCGGCATCACCCAAATTGCCGGAATTTATCTTGCCTCGCTGATCTTTATTTATGTCCTCGCGTTTATCCAAACCTACTTGATGCAATGGACCGGGCAAAAGGTGATGTACGACCTGCGCAGCCAGATCTTCCGCCACATCCAGCGCATGCACGTGGCGTTTTTCGACCGCAACCCGACCGGGCGGCTGGTGACGCGCGTGACCTACGATGTGGACGCGCTGAACGAGATGTTCACCTCCGGCGTGGTGTCGATTTTTGAAGATGTGCTGGTGCTGGCCGGCATTGTGTTCGTGATGCTGCGGATGAACTGGTGGCTGGCGCTGTTGGCGTTCTCCGTGATCCCGTTCATCCTGATCGCGACCCAGATATTTCGCAAGTTTGTGCGCGAGTCGTATCGCCGCATTCGCACCGCCATTGCGCGCATCAACTCATACCTGCAGGAGCATGTCAGCGGGATGAGCGTGGTGCAGCTCTTCAACCGCGAGGAGCGCGCCTTCCAGGACTTCGAGAAAGTCAATCGCCAGCACATGAAGGCGTTCAAAGACGCCATCATGGCCTATGCGCTTTATTATCCGGTGGTGGAAATTCTCAGCTCGATTGCGGTCGCCATTATTATCTGGCTGGGCGGCGGCGGCGTGCTGCGCGGCACGGTCACGCTGGGCGTGCTGGTCGCCTTCATCCAGTATTCGCAGCGATTCTTCCGGCCGATTCAGGACCTGAGCGACAAATACAACATTCTGCAAGCTGCGATGGCCGCCAGCGAACGCATCTTCAAGCTGCTGGATACGCCGCCGGAAATTGTGTCGCCAGTGAACGCCGCCACCGGCGATGGCTCCGGCCGCATTGAATTTCGTCATGTTTGGTTCACCTATCAACGGCTGGATGACGCAATGAAAACGCGTCTGCGAGAAAGCCTGACGCCTGAAAAAGAAGATGTCGAGTGGGTGCTGCGCGACGTGAGCTTCACGATTGAGACTGGGGAGACTGCGGCCATCGTGGGACATACGGGCGCGGGCAAAACCACGTTGAGCAGCCTGATGATGCGCTTCTACGATGTGCAGCGAGGCGCGATCCTGATTGAAGGAGTCGACGTGCGCGACTGGGATGTGCAGGAGCTGCGCCGGCGATTTGCCGTGGTGCTGCAGGACCCAGTGCTGTTTACCGGAACCGTGACCAGCAATATTCGGCTGGGCACCGAACGCATCACGGAAGACGAGATTGAAAGCGCCGCCGACCAAGTGAATGTCGGCGATTACATCCGCTCGCTGCCAGAAGGCTTTCACGAGCCCGTGCGCGAAGGCGGCAGCACGCTTTCCACGGGGCAGAAACAGTTGATCAACTTTGCCCGCGCCCTGGCGCACAATCCGCGGATACTGATTCTCGACGAGGCCACATCGAGCGTCGATACAGAGACGGAACTGCGGGTGCGTTCAGCGCTGACGCGGCTGGTCACTGGCCGCACCTCGGTGGTGGTCGCCCACCGGCTGTCGACGATTCAAACGGCGGACCGCATTCTGGTCATGCACAAAGGCCAGTTGCGCGAGATTGGCACGCATCAGGAGTTGCTGGCGCAGCGGGGACTCTATTGGAAGCTTTACCGCTTGCAGTATAAAGACCAGGAGATCCCAGTCGCGCCCATGCCTGCAAACGGCCAACTTGCAGTGCCGGGCGACTAGGTCAGTGACCGCCCGATTTTGCATGTGAGAACGAGAGAAACCCAGGTCTCAGGATCGAGACCTGGGGCACCCATGTGTCACTCGGCGCAAAGGGTCACGAATCGAAACGCGCGCGTCGATAGGCCATCAAGCCAAAAAGCCCAAGCATTCCTGTACCCAGCAGCACAATCGAGCTTGGTTCGGGGATGACCGGAACGTTGGTGCTTCCATTCAGGTACAGCGTGTCGATGGCAAAAGCAGAACAGTTTGTAACAGCATCACTAACACAGGAAGGGACCGAGAAAACGATGGAAGTGATGTCAGCGCCCGTCAAATCCTGCAGTCCCAGAAAAATGGCGCTGCCGTCGTTGGCCAGCGTGCCGTTGCCGTTTTCCGTAACCGAGCCGAGCAAGGTTGTCCCGTCAAATGCCTGAATTTTAGCGGTGAAGAGACCAAAGTAATTATCGATGACAGAGGGCTGAATCGCCGCACCGGCCATTGAGACCCCCTGGTTGAAGCTCAACGTATCCGGACCGTAGCCCAGATTATATAGAACGTAATCGCCGGGGTTGAAATTGCCGTACCAGCCGCTTGGGCCTTGTTGAAGGATCTCTCCCCCTCCACTACCCGCGAACTTGCCCGTGACTCCGATTCCTCCCGTGGAAGTGGCCGAGAATTGATTGGGAACGGAGGCGCCAGGGGAACCCAATTGCGACCAGTTCACCGTGTCGGTTCCGGTTGGCGCGGTGGTGACACTACTCAACGAGTCGGCGGATGCCTTCGGTACCGCCAGAATCACCACTGCGACCGCTGCGGTCGCAGCT
>JAJYVR010000188.1:690-6899 GCA_021791935.1 Acidobacteriota bacterium | reverse complement strand
GTCGTATTGCCCGGCCACAGGAAGGAGGTGATCGGTCGATCGTTCTCATCGAGCACGATCCCGAGCACGACCTGGTTGAGTTGGGGGCGATAATCCTTCGAATGCCCACGTTGGCCGAGCGTCGCGCCACCGCGTCCTTCGAAATACAGGGAGGTGGTGTCGAAGAACGCAACCACGGCCTTGCCGAACAGCGATCGTCGATGCGCATACAGCGCCTCCTCGATCACTTCGGCCCGGTACCTCTCGAGGGTATCATCCGGTGTCGCCGGCGCCATCTTCTCGCCGAGCCAGGCCATTGCCTTGTAGGCGTGGTCGAGCGTAATCGTGTCGATACCGGGGATTTCGAGGGTTTCCCGCCATGACGCGGCATGACGGTCGGAGCCCGATACCATCAGTCGATGCAGAACGGTGAGGTAGACCGCGCGCTCGACATCGAAGCCGAAGTGCCGATCAGCGAGATGTCGGCTCAGGATCTCGGCACAACCGGTTTCTTGCCAAAGCCGGCCGAAGACCAGGTCGGGTCCGATGCTGCGCCGGCGCAGTTCGGCCAATTCACCGCGGTAGAACCGCGATAGCACGATGGAGCGCCGGGAGTGTCGGGCAGCCGATGCGATGAGACCATCGAGAAGATCGGAGTTTTCGATCTCATCACGCCGACCAAGGGCGCGGATGACGCGTTGAACGTGCCGGCCTCCCTCGCGGCTGTTCTCGACAAGGTAGAGATACTCGTACTGACCGATCTTCTTGACACGGATGAACATGGCTGCTGACCTGTGATAAGCCAGAGCACCATACATAATCGGCATGAGTCAAGAAATAATCAGAGAGTTATACCATGACTCCTCGCGGATTTAGCACCACATTTCGCTTAACCGATCAAAAAACCGCAGAATTCCGAGGTTTTTTGATGCCTATGAGGGGCAAAGTGCCGAAGTTGGGTCGAGGCTGAGGAAGCGCCAGTAGCAACGCAGCCGGAATGTTCGCGAGACGTTCGATCTTAGCGTTGTTTAGCTAACAACCGACGCTCTGTCCTCTACCAGCAAGCCGCAGCCCAATCCCGCCTTCAGTCCGTCCTGTAGTGCCACAGCTCTGGCGCGTGACAGATTCTGCGCGCTTTTTAAATTCGTTAAGAAAAATCGCTGTTGAGCTGGGGTCAGAATTGGAAGTAGAGAAATTCTGTCGTGCCGCCCATGGCAATGATGCCTATTGCGGCTATCAGTCCGGTGGCAATAGCCCAACGCGTTGTCGGCTGCCAAAGCGTCCAGATATATGGATTGACAGGCGGCCTGCCCAGAGCCGGTTCGTACAGCCCCATGATCTCCTGCGTGTTCGGCGCCACCCAGACGATCAGATATAAGGCTAGCAGATGCAGCAGCGTCGCCAATGGCAGTGTGGCACCAATGCCACGCTGCCCAAGCATGCCGCCCAAGAGATGAATCGCCGCAATTGTAGATGATGCACGGAAAAAGGCGAAGGCGACCAGGGCGGCGACGTAAACTCCTAGGATCTTGGCGGTGTTGGACATCCACGCGACGACAGGGGCACGGCGCGGCTGAGATTTAAGAGCAGGAAAAAAAATCCGCATAGCGTGGTTTACGACGATGTAGATTCCATGCAGTACGCCGAAGACGAGATACTGTAGGCCCGCCCCGTGCCAGACGCCTGCCAGCACCATGGTGATCATGGTTGGCAACAGCACCAGCGTGGTGAATCCTCCGGGCGTCGTCGCAGCCTTGCGCGACACATCCCGCCCATTTGCGGCGCGCCGGCGAGTAACTGCAAGGGCGATCGGACTAAAGATATACATCGTGATGAAACGGGTCAGTGTCATGTGGAAGCGCTGCCAGTAATCGATCACCGTGGCTGCCTTGTAGGGCGAGTTGAAATTCAGTGGGAAACGCACATTGAACATTCTTGCCAAGCCAATTGCCATATCGGAATAGCCAGAAAAATCGAAATAAATCTGCAACGAATAGGCGGCGACAGCGTACCAGGATTCGATCAGGCCGGTCTGTTGGGAGCGTGCGAATGTTTCGGCGACATCAGCTGAGAATGGGTCGGCTAGAAGGGTTTTTTTTGCGAGGCCAATGACAAAGATTGTCAGGCCGACAACCAGATTTTGACCAGACAGACGATAGGTCGCCGGGTCGGCGAACTGAGGCATGATCTCGCGGTTGTGCAAGATCGGTCCTGCGATCAGATGCGGGAAAAATGTCACAAACAGAACATAGCTGAGCAGATCGCGGGTCTTGGCGATGCCCTGCTTCACATCCACCAGATATCCAATCTGTGTGAAAGTGAAGAACGATATACCAAGCGGCAGCACAATGTCGTTGAGGCGAATGGCCACAATGTCCTGGCTTTGCAGGAAGCTGAAAAACGCGCCGAGATACTTGAAATAGACAAGCGCGAGGATGTCGCAGGCAACGCCAGCCGTCAGCAGGAAGCTTTGCAGGCGCGGTCGGTCAGCGCTAGCGCTGATGAGACGGCTGACGCCGAAATTGAAAGCGATTGAAATCAGCAGAAGCGGCAGAAAGATTATCTTCCACCACGCATAAAAGCTAAGCGACGCGATCACCAACCAGAATGCGCCATACCTTGTGCCCAGGCGGGACGCGATGGCGTAACCGGCGAGGCTAAGCGGCAGGAACGCAAAAATGAACGTAAAGGAGCTGAAAAGCACGGGATTATTCCTAGATTAGCCTCGTTATCATTACGGCCGCTAAGCGGCTACCCCGATGTGGGAATACACTTGTATTCTGAGCAGAGATTGCCGTTACGCCGCACGCCGTTTGATCAAATTGGCGAGTTCGCCAATGCTCTTCAATTCCTCCATTTCTGCAGCCTGGAATTTGACGCCGAAATGCTTCTCTATTTCTACGATCAAAAATATATGGTTCATCGAATCCCAGCCTTCTACGTCCTCAGCAGTCATGCTTGGCTTTAAGTCGATGGTGTCGTCCTCCAGCACGCGCTGGAATATCTCATTTAGCGCGGCGTAAACTTCGGCGTCGGTCATGCTGTCTCCTCGGTTACACCGTGGGGTTGTAGTCGTGCTGATGGTCGGGCGCTTCAATCAGTTCTACCATCATGCGGGATTTCGAAATGAAGAAGCGAATGGGTCGGCCGCCATAGGCGAGGGCGGGGCGGGCGGGGGCTACGGGGACGAAGCCCTCCGCTTCCAACCGGGCGCCATGGGCGGCCAAATCGTTCACCAGATACGCTATGTGGTTTATAATATTTATTTTTTTGGACAACGCGCGGGTGATAGGGCCAGTTCCCGACAACGGTGCAACCAGTTCGTAGCAGATGCTTGAGGGACACCGACCAAATTGCACGCGCACGTCGTTCACTGGATCTTCAAACGCCGAGGTCCATTCGCGGACCATGACCGAGCGTTCCAGCAACGCGCGGCCTGAGGCCAGATCCCAAGTAGTGATGCCGATATGGTCGAACTTCACGACGGCATCGCTGAGCTATTGATGAAGGTGGCGCGGCGAGCCCAGTTGCCGAGCGGCAGGATCCAACGGTCACCATCAGGCTGAAAGCCGAGGCGTTTGTAATGGTCGGCGACCATGCCGTTCTTCGCGGTGGGCTTATAGATGCCAATCAGACGGGCAGCGCCGAGGGCGATAGCCTGGTTGGCGATCAGGTTCAACGTCTCCTCCTCCACGCCGCGGCCGAGGACGCGGCAGCTCATGACCCATATATCAAGGCGGATATCTTTCGTGCCGGATTCAAACAGGCCGATGACGATAGCAATGACTCCGTTGTCGCCGAAGGTGTCGATCAGACGAATCTGCAAGGTGAGCGCCTGGTCATCGTCGATCAGAGCGGCGATCTCCTCGTCGGTGACGCGGCGGGTGGTCAAGTTGAACTGGTTGGTCTTGTTGATCAGTTGTACAATACGGGCTTGCCCGAAACGGTCGAAGCGGCTCCAAAAGGCGCGCATCTCCAGGCTACGCAGATAGCTCTCCAGATTGGTTGCTGCGGCTTTCAGGCTGCCGCGTCTGGCGTTGGCTTGGTATTGCTCGGTGCGCTTGAAATCCTCTTGCGTCAGGCGCACCGACTCGAAATAGCCAGCGTCGGCCACGGTGGCGGCATACAGAGCCGGGTCTTCTGGCAGTTCCGGCACCGCTACCATTGGCAGCTCGCGCCGGACGATAGCGCGTTCGGCAGGGTTGTCATCAACGAAGACCAGGCTTTCAAGCCCTATGTTCAGCGTCTCGGCTATGGCGCGCAGATTAGTGGCCTTGTCGGCCCAGTTGGCGACGAAGCAGCCGATATCACCGCGCTTCAGCACCATATCGGGGTGCTTCTCGAACGGTTCCAGCGCATTCGACTCGTCGTTCTTAGAGCAAACAGCAAGGATGATTCCGCGGCGGCCAAGGTCGCAAACGTAGTGCTGGAAGGACGCATAGGCCTCTCCGAGGGCGCTGCCCTGGCCAAGGACGATACCAGACAAGCCATCGTCGCCGATTACTCCACCCCACAATGTGTTGTCGAGGTCAAACACCAGGGCCTTCGCCGAGCGACCTTGCATAGCGCTGAGCAGGCGGCCAACTAAGTCACCGTAATAAGGGGCGGCAAGAGGATGCACCTCCTGCTTCGCCTTATGCCACAGAGCCGGATCGTGCCAAGCAGCCAGGCCATGGGTGACGGCGCATATGTCAAGCGACAGCAGTGCTACTCCGGCAGCGTCGGCGCGGCTGCGTAGCGCCTCATTGAACCGATGCACGAAGGCGAGCCGAGATCCGGGCAACCAGTGTTCATTGCTGCCCATTAGCGGCGGGAAGACGGGCAGGACGGTCTGCTGGATGATTTGGCAGCGGAAAGCGCGCTGGGCTTGGTCCCATTGCGTTGCTAAATCATCCAAAATCGCGTTGATCCGTGCGACAATATCGGTCGCACCCATATCGGGTGCAATATTGGCAACCACACGTGGAGCGTCGAGTGCGAACAGCACTGTGTTAGGGGCAAAGGCGTGTAGCGCCGAGGCCGAGTCCATCAGATCCCGCGCATACTGGCCATAGTCGGGGGCGAATGTGGTCACGTGCAGGTCGCGACGTAGGCCAGCGATACGGATGGCGGGCAGCAGATGTTCGACGGTCGAGGACGATAGTACTGCCAGCCGAACGGGACGGGTGACGAGACTTACCGGTGGGTTAGGAAAGACTGCCCGAAAACGCTTGTCAAGCGAGCGTATTCCGATTGCGTCGAGTCGAACTAGCGCCAAAGCATGGAACTGATCCCAGCTTATGGCGGAGGTCAGCCAATCTCTCCAATCGAGCTGACGGGGGAGCCAATATAGTTCGGGAGGCAGTGGAGGCATCACTCGACCTTCGCGGCAACGACTGGAACGTATGACAGAACGCAGGGGGTTTTGAACGTCGTGCCGAGGAAGCAGGTAGCAAGGAGGCGGCTGAACTGGTCTGCGCCAATCTGGTTCAAGTGCACGTTGTCTGTGAACATCGTACCCGGCCAGACCGGAATATCATAGCTGGCAAGGCGGATGTTGTGGAAGCTCTCCGTCAGATCGTGAAGATAAGCGAAGAAGGCGGCTCTGGTCGCGGGCGCCATACCGTCATATGTGCTTCGTTTGACGGGCATCATAAAAAGCACAACTGGTATATCCGAATTTTGCAAAATAGAGAGTGTCTGACGGAACATCGCCGTCTGAAGCGGAGTGTGAACAAAGGACTTAGCCAAGCCCTCTGGGCCAGGATCGTTGGTGGCGGGTAGTACCGGATAGGGCACAAAGCCACGCGCACGTAGAATCTGCTTGTACCGTATTTTGTTCTCGCCATACCGTCGGAAAATTTGGCCTTTCACTAGGTTGGCAAAATAGATCGATGGAAACTGCGCAGCATAGAACCAGTCCCTAACCCAACCTGACAGACCGTCTGATGTTTTCGCTTCCCACAGAGTCGTCCGATCATCCAAACGCGCAGCCTCATGCTCCATGTCTAAGATATCGGTGGGTCTTATGAAGCCGTAGCCAATCGATTCAACCCAGAAATCACGGTTGACCGACACGAACTGCATTGCATCGACGCCGATCACCACCATGACCGGCTTATCGGGGCAGGTGAGAACCCGCTTTACGCCGGCAGCGATCTCGATCGGGGATCCACCGGCCACACCGAGATTATTAATTTCCGGACCAATAACATCAGATTTGATTCCGGCCTCGACGCGAGAGTTACCAA
>JAJYVR010000188.1:0-680 GCA_021791935.1 Acidobacteriota bacterium | reverse complement strand
CTGCTTTACATTCGCTCATGATCGACATTTTTGCCAGCCACGACGGATAGCCGCCTGGCAAGAAGGCTAGCTTCGCGACGCCGACATAGGTCCAGACAAGCGCCAGTGCCAGTCCGGTCATAGCGAACATACGGATAGAGAAATCAATAGGCGACAGCACCCTCACTCATTCCCTCATTTTCGCTTAGGCATAAAAAATCGAGTGGACACGGAGACGATTCCGAACATCATTGCGACAGCGCCGGTATGCTAGTGCTCTGACTCATTCGGATGCTGCGGGCAATCTGTTGAGCTTGGCGAGGATGGGGGCGGCGGATGCCTTCCAGACGAAGGGCTTTGGCTCGGCGCTGTGTTCGGCGAGGTAGCGCTTGATGCTTGATGGCGGCATGCAGATCGACCCGGGAATGGAAACTGCCGCGACGGATGCGCTTGCTGGTCAGCGCGGAGAAGAAATTCTCGACGGCGTTCAGCCAGGAACCGGAGGTCGGGGTGAAATGGAAGGTCCAGCGCGGGTGCCGTGCGAGCCATTCTTTGACCTTGGGATGCTTGTGGGTGGCGTAGTTGTCGACCACCGCCTCGATTATCTTGCCGGCCGGAACGTCGCGCTCGACGGGGTTGAGAAAGTGGATGAACTCCTCGTGCCGATGGCGCTGCATGCAGCGTCCGATCACGGTGCCATC
>JAJYVR010000187.1 GCA_021791935.1 Acidobacteriota bacterium | reverse complement strand
GCAACTGGGAACAGTGAAAGATCCTGTCTGCGGGATGCAAGTTGCTCCCGAAAAGGCAGCGGCATCGGAAGAGCACGCCGGAAAAAAATACTTCTTTTGCTGCGACTCCTGCGCAGAAAGATTCCGCGCACACCCCGAGCAATATACGCCGACCGAAACCGATCCTGTATGCGGCATGAAGGTCGCGCCCGCCCGCGCGGCGGCGACACTGGATCACGCCAGCAAAAGCTACTATTTTTGCGGAAAATCTTGCGCGGCGAAATTCAGCGCCAGTCCGGAAACGTACCTGAAGCCTGCGCTGGCGACCGATCCGGTGTGCCACATGCAGGTGGACCCTGCGAAGGCCAAGGCGAACGCGACCCACGACGGGACGACATATTATTTTTGCTGCCAAGGCTGCCATGACAAATTTGTGCAGGCACCGGAGAAATATTTGCAGCCGGCGGCGACGACTCTGGTGACGCTGGCCGCCACGCCAGCACCTGCCACGATTGCGGCCAAGCCTGCCGTCAAGCCAGCATCGAGCCAAGCGATGGAATATATCTGCCCGATGGACACCGATGTGCACGAGAACAAGCCCGGCGCTTGCCCGATTTGCGGCATGGCGTTGGAACCATCGCAGATATCCCTGAGCAACACGCGAACCGAGTACACCTGCCCGATGCATCCGGAGATTGTGCGTCCGGGGCCGGGAATCTGCCTTATCTGCGGCATGGCGCTGGAACCGCGCACGGTGACGGTGGAGGAAAAGAATCCTGAACTGGACGACATGCGGCGGCGATTCTGGATCGCGACCGCGCTGACGATTCCTTTGCTGGCGATCATGGCGGACGGTTTCCTCGCGGCCCATCCGATTGCGAGTCTGCTGGGGCAGGCGGCGCTGGGGTGGGTGGAGTTTGCGCTGGCGACTCCCGTGGTGCTGTGGTGCGGCTGGCCATTTCTTGTACGCGGATGGAATTCCCTGCGTACATGGAACCTGAACATGTTTACGCTGATTGGGCTGGGCGTCGGCGTCAGCTACCTGTACAGCCTGGGCGCGCTGATCGCTTCGGTCGGCTGGGCGAATCAGATTCCCGCAACGCTGAAGGCCGCAGATGGCGGCGTCAATCTTTACTTTGAACCGGCCGCTGTCATCACGACGCTGGTACTGCTGGGGCAAGTACTGGAGATGAAGGCGCGCAGCCGCACATCCAGCGCACTGAAAGCGTTGCTGGGGCTGGCGCCCAAGACGGCGCGGATGGTGCTTGCCGACGGGCGCGAAGAAGATCGTCCGCTGGAAGCCGTTGCCGTGGGGGATACGCTGCGGGTGCGGCCGGGCGAAAAAGTTCCGGTGGACGGCGTGGTGCTTGACGGTGCCAGCAGCGTTGACGAATCGATGGTGACAGGCGAGCCGCTGCCGGTGGAAAAGACCGCTGGTAGCCAGGTCACGGGCGGAACGGTCAATGCGACGGGAAGCTTCCGGATGCGCGCCGAGCGCGTGGGCAGCGAGACGCTGTTGAGCCAGATTGTGCAGATGGTGAGCGCAGCGCAGCGGACCCGCGCGCCCATCCAGCGACTGGCGGATCGGGCCGCGGGATGGTTTGTGCCCGCGGTGGTTGCAATCGCCGTGCTGACCGCGATCATCTGGGCATTGTGGGGGCCGGAGCCGCGGCTTGCACATGCGCTGGTGAACGGGGTCGCGGTGCTGATCATCGCCTGCCCGTGCGCGCTGGGGCTGGCCACACCGATGTCGATCATGGTCGGGACCGGGCGGGGGGCGCAGTCGGGCGTGCTGGTGCGCAATGCGGAGGCGCTGGAAAGGCTTTCCGAGGTCACGATCCTGGTGGTGGACAAGACCGGGACGCTGACCGAAGGCAAGCCGCAATTGACGCAGATCGAGAGGCTGGGCGATCTGGCCGAGAATGAGGCCCTTCGGCTGGTGGCCAGTCTGGAGCAGGCCAGCGAACATCCGCTGGCGGGAGCGATCCTTCGCGCGGCAAAAGAAAGAAATCTGGCGCTGTCGGCAGCGACTGCGTTTCAGTCGACCACCGGTAAAGGCGCTCGCGCCACGATTGACGGACATGCCGTTGTGATTGGCAATGCGGCGCAGATGCTGGAAGCGAATGTCCCGCTGGGCGACGCGGCCGGGCGCGCCGAAGCGATGCAGCGTGAGGGCGCGACGGTTTTGTTCGCCGCCGTCGATGGAGTGCTGGCGGCACTGTTGGGCGTCTCCGATCCAATCAAGTCCTCGGCGGTCGAAGCCATGCGGAAACTGCACCGCGACGGCCTGCGCGTGGTGATGTTGACCGGCGATACACGGACCACGGCGGAGGCGGTCGCGCGACAGCTCGGCATCGATCAGGTGGAAGCGGGCGTGTTGCCGCAGCAGAAGGCGCAGGTGATTCAGCGGCTGCAGACGAGCGGCAAAGTTGCGATGGCGGGCGACGGCATCAACGACGCTCCCGCGCTGGCGCAGGCGGATGTTGGCATTGCCATGGCAACCGGAACGGATGTCGCCATCGAAAGCGCGGGGATTGTGCTGGTGAAGGGCGACCTGCGCGGCATTGTGCGGGCCCGCAACCTGAGCCGTGCAACCATGCGCAATATCCGCCAGAACTTGTGGTTTGCCTTCCTCTACAACTCCCTTGGAGTGCCCATCGCCGCTGGAATTCTCTATCCATTCTTCGGGCTGCTATTGAGTCCCATGATTGCCAGCGCCGCCATGACGATGAGCTCGGTGTCGGTGATCTCCAACGCGCTTAGGCTGCGTAGCGTCAAGCTCGGCTGACCGTCGATTCTCCACAAGCCGTCGCGATTGGTAGAATCAAACTATACCGATGAAGTGTCCCTATTGTGGGTTCACGCAAGACCGAGTTGTCGATTCGCGCGAAAGCAAAGAAGCCGATTCCATTCGGCGGCGGCGCGAATGCGAGCGTTGCGAGAAGCGCTTCACCACCTATGAACGCCTGGATGAAATTCCCTACATGGTCGTCAAGAAGGATGGCCGCCGGGAAAAGTTCGATCGGCAGAAAGTTTTAAGCGGCCTGCTGCGCGCCTGCGAAAAACGTCCTGTGCCCGCAGCCCAGTTGGAATCGATTGTGAACCAGGTGGAAAGCTACGTGATGGACTCGGCCGAGCGCGAACGCAGCACGGTCGAAGTGGGCGAGCTGATCATGCGCCAACTGAAGACGCTGGATACTGTCGCGTACATTCGATATGCCTCCGTCCACCGGGACTTTAAAGATGTGAATGAATTCAAATCCGAACTGGAATCGCTCTGAGCGGACCTGCGCCGATATAAAAACGCCAGTACCCGAATAGTTGGGAGATAGTTCGCATGAATGCACAATCGAACGCACGGGAGCACAAGATTACGCTGATTCCCGGCGATGGCATTGGACCGGAGATCACACGAGTGGTGGTCAGGATTCTGGAAGCGACCGGGGTGAAGTTCCTTTGGGAAGAGCATCTGGCTGGTGCGGAAGCGTACGAGCGATACCAGGAGTACATACCGAGCGCGCTCTATCAATCCATCGAACGCAATCGTGTTGCCTTGAAGGGGCCAGTGACGACGCCGATCGGCGGCGGCTTTTCGTCGATCAACGTGATCCTGCGCAAGCACTTTGAACTCTATGCAAATTTTCGTCCCATCCAGAACCTTCCCGGCCTGCCGACACATTACCCCGGTGTCGATTTGATCATCATTCGCGAAAACACGGAAGGCGAATACGTCGGCATTGAGCACGAAGTGGTGCCCGGCGTGGTGGAATCGATCAAGATCATTACGGAGAAAGCCTCGACGCGGATTTCGGAATTTGCCTTCGCGTACGCACGCAAGCATCGTCGCAAGAAGATCCACGCTGTGCACAAGGCCAACATCATGAAGATGTCCGACGGCCTGTTTCTTCGCTGCGCGCGCGACGTGGCGAAGAAATATCTTGACGTGATCTATGGGGAGCATCTGGTCGACAACACATGCATGCAACTGGTGACCAACCCGTTTCAATACGACATGCTGCTGCTGGAAAATCTTTATGGGGACATCATCAGCGATCTGTGCGCGGCCTTTGTCGGCGGACTGGGACTGGTTCCAGGAGCGAACCTGGGCGCGGATTGCGCGATTTTCGAGGCCGTCCACGGTTCCGCGCCGGACATCGCCGGCAAGAACATCGCCAACCCCACTGCACTGCTGCAATCGGCAGTGCTGATGCTGCGCCACATCGCCGAAGAAGACGCTGCGGACCGCTTGCACCATGCGATTGAGAAGGTCTATGAGGCCAAGCAATCGCTGACGCGCGATGTGGGGGGCACAGCCGGAACGAACGAATTTGGCGATGCAGTCATTGCGGCGCTGGCAAGCTGATTTGCGGCGGAGGTCGCGGTACAGGAGAAGCTGGGAATTCAATCGCAACAGATTCCCGAACAAAGCCATGCAACGCCGGTCGCTAATTTTCCTTTCAGCACCCGATGGATCGACGCGCACAGGGCTGCTATCAATGAAATAATTATTTCCAATGAAGACGCCATACAAAATAGGCATTCTGGGCGCGACCGGAATGGTCGGCCAACGCTTCATCCAACTGCTGGAGGACCATCCTTGGTTTCAGGTGGTGTGGCTGGCGGCCAGCGATCGCTCCTGCGGCAAGCGGTACGAGGACGCGGTGCGATGGAAGCTGGACACGCCCATTCCGCCCTCGGTAGCGAAACTGCCGGTCTCGCCTGCGACCCCGGAGCAGAACCAGGACGGGGTCCCGGAGATTATTTTCGCCGCCCTCGACGCTGATATTGCCCGCGAACTGGAACCTAAGTTTGCCGCAGCCGGATGCGCCGTCATTTCCAACTCCAGTGCGTTTCGGATGCAGGCGGATGTTCCTCTGGTCATTCCAGAAGTGAATGCCGACCATCTGGCGCTGATTTCGCAGCAAAACTGGAATGGTTTGCAAACAGGCGGCGGAAAGCGCGGCTACATTGTGACCAATCCCAACTGTTCCGCGATCGGGCTGGTGCTGGCGCTGAAGCCGCTGGAGGCGCGGTTCGGGCTTCGTTCCGTGTTTGTCAGCACCATGCAGGCGATCAGCGGCGCGGGATACCCTGGCGTGCCTTCGCTCGACATCGTGGGCAACGTGGTTCCCTTCATCAAGAATGAAGAAGAGAAGCTGGAAGCCGAGACGCGACGGCTGCTGGGCAAACTGGACATCACTGGGAAAAGCGCCCCGGTCATACCTCTCGATGCGAAGGTGAGCGCGCACTGCAATCGTGTCGCCGTCGAAGATGGCCACACGGAAAGCGTCAGCATCGAACTGGACGGCAAGCCAAGCCGGGAGGAGATCCTCGCAGCCTGGAGAGAATTTCAACCGCTCAAGGGACAGAACCTTCCCACGGCGCCGGAGCAGCCGGTCGAATATAACTCGGCGGAAGATCGTCCGCAGCCTCGGCTGGACCGTATGCGCGGACGCGGAATGGCGGCCACAGTGGGTCGGTTGCGGCCCTGTTCCCTGCTGGACTGGAAGTTTACGGTGCTGTCGCACAATACGATTCGCGGGGCGGCAGGGGCGGCGCTGCTGAATGCGGAACTGTTGGCCTCGCAGGGCAAACTGTTGCCGTCGGGATGGAAGCCATGAGCGGCGCGATGAAAATCGTGGTGATGAAGTTCGGCGGCACGTCGGTGGAGAACGCGGCAGCGATTGCGCGCACCGCCGAAATTGTCGAGGGCCGTCGCGCCCGCGGACTCACTCCCGTGGTCGTGGTCAGCGCCATGGCCAAGGTCACCGACCAATTGCTGGCCGCCGCTTCCGCAGCCGAGCGCGGAGACCGCACTGGCGCGCTCGCCATCAGTTCCCGCCTGCGCAATCGCCATCTCGATGCGGTGTCGGCGCTGTTGACGGGAACTGCCATCGCCTCAGTCCACGCATGGATGGAGGAGCAGTTCGAGTCGCTCGACGATTTGTTGCGTGGACTGGCTGCGGTGCAGGAGCTGACGCCGCGCACCACCGACCTGGTCGCCTCCTACGGCGAGCGGTTATCGAGCCACATGATCGGCGCGCTCTACGCACAATCCAGCCTGAACGGCATTCATGTCGACGCGCGCACCTGCATCGTGACCAATGGCGACCACGGCAAGGCGATGCCGCTGGAAGAAAAGATTGAGCAGCAACTGCGGCAGCACGTTCTGCCGCTGATCGAGAAGGGACATGTCCCGGTGCTGGGCGGTTTTATCGGCGCGACAGAAAATGGCGTGACAACGACACTGGGCCGGGGCGGGTCGGACTTTACGGGAGCGCTGATCGGTCGCGGACTGAACGCGCACTCGATTGAAATCTGGACGGACGTGAACGGCATTATGACCGCCGATCCGCGGGTGTGCTCCGACGCGCTTCGAGTGAAGACCATCAGTTTTGAAGAAGCTGCCGAGCTCGCCTATTTTGGCGCCAAGGTGCTGCACCCGGCGACGATCCTTCCCGCGGTGCAAAAAAATATCCCCGTGTGGGTACTGAATTCCAGAGACCCCAGCAATCAAGGCACGCAGATTACCGCGATCGCCAGGCACTCGCGCACGCCGTTTAAATCGATCGCGATCAAACGCAAGCTCACCATTATCGATGTGGTGGCCAGCCGCATGTTGATGACGCACGGCTATCTGAAGGCTATCTTCGATGTGTTCGACAAACACAAATGCGCAGTCGATATGGTCTCGACCTCCGAGGTGAGCGTGTCCCTGACTGTCGACTCGAACGAGCGGCTGCCTGCCATTGCGGCGGACCTGAGCCAGTTGGCGGACGTGAAATATGAAGGCCGCAAGGCCCTGATCTGCATGGTCGGCGAAAACATTCGCGGCCAGCGTGGGATTGCGGCGCAGGTGTTTACCGCCATCCGCCACGTCAACGTGCGCATGATCTCGCAGGGCGCGTCGGAGATCAACATGAGCTTTATGATCGAGGAAGAC
>JAJYVR010000186.1 GCA_021791935.1 Acidobacteriota bacterium | reverse complement strand
GGTCGATTCAGTGGGACTCAAGGGGTGTATGCCTTCCAGAAAAAGAGCTTGTCATCTGCCGATCCGGCGAAAAAGGAACCATGGCAGACGGCAGCCACGGACCGCTTGGCGCGGAGCGAAACAATGACCTTCCTACGCTCCATGGTAGGTGGTTACGAACAGTGGGTCAAACCGGAAGGCAGTGGAAGTTTGGATGCAGCCAGAGGCTGCTATATATCTGGATTTTCGTTGACGTGATTGAATTCGGTGCTATACTGCGACTGTTGCCATACGTGGCATCTAGGGTCGGTTTGATAGGCAGCCTGCAGGACAACCCTCAGGACGCAACTCGCACCCGAATACTTCAATAAGACGAACTCGCCGGTTCGCAATATGGAGTCACCATGACCTCCTCGCACCTTTCACGCAGCCTTCCTGCGTCGTTTCCACACACCTACCGCTTCAGGACCACACCAGATCTTGTCCGCAAGTTCGCTATCCCCAAAGACGGTAACGTCACAATTCACCACGTTTATCTACCGATCCTCGAATACAAGCGCGAGTTTTTCCCAGACAAAGTTAATCCTCGAAGTCATGAGGAGCCGTCCGGACGTGTACCACGTCTTATCGCTGATAGCCTAGCCACACACCCCGACGAGTTCCACCTTCTCAATCGGGGAATCCTCATTCTGGCGGACTCTTGCACCTACGACAATCAATCACAGTTTTTGGAGATCACAATCGGCAACGATGAAACCGGCGGCTTGGCTGATGGGGCAACGACGGACAGGGTCCTTTCAGGCATGCTTGATCCCTCGACGTTGAAGCAGTTGGATATGAGTGATCAAGAGGTTCTTGCCGCGCTCACGAGTGGGTTTGTCCACATCGAAGTCGTTTCAGGCGACTACGAATCACGGAGAGTTCGTCTTGCTGGTGCGCGCAACACCAGCGTACAGGTGAAAGAGTTCGCACTTGAAAATTTAGACCACAAGTTCGACTGGCTCAAGGACGCTCTTGATGGCTCCCAATTCAAGGATAGGATCAGATATCGTGAGAACGACCCGCAGCCTGTTGATGTGCGTACCGTTCTTGCGCTTATGACTTTGTTCCACCCGAAGTGGACTGAGGAAGGTCGCGAGCCCGTCTCAGCCTACACAAGTAAGGGAGGAATCCTCTCCTATTTCCGTGATGATGCGTGGCTTCCTGGATACAAACAACTCGCTTCGGTGGTGACCGATATTCTTCGGCTGTACGACCATGTTCACCAGAATTTTCAGCCTCAATATGCCAAGTTCAACCGTGAGGCTAAGGATTCCGGGGCGAAATTCGGCCGCCGCAGAGAGATAAACTACCGCGCAGACCGGCCCCATGTTCTTCCTTTAACGGAAACGGAGATCAATTACCTCGTGCCTGACGGCTGGCTGTACCCAACTGTTGCCGCCTTGAGAGTGCTTTTGGACTTCAATAATGGATCGGCTACATGGAAGACCGATCCATTCGTATATTTCGATGAGTATGGGGCTGAACTTGTCGGAGACGTGCAAGAGGAGTCAGCTTCACTCGGTTTCAACCCGCAATCGGTCGGGAAGAAACGTCTATTTTGGTCCAACCTTCGGAGCAAGGTTGAGTTGAGGTTGGTCAAGAACGAACAGGCAAATCCCATCGCCTAGGCCCAAAACGCAGGCACGGCCCGGAATCCACTTCGGATTCCGGGCCGTTCGTTTCTTGGCGCTAAGTGGTTGGGGCGTGCATACGCGGACTTGGCGGCGATCCAAATAGCTCTTTCACGTAAAAAGTGTCATCTGATCGAGCGCTGGCAAGTGGCCCACTCAAGCCTTGTCGCCGCGGCGGTAACTTGGGGCACCCAGTTCCCCGCTGCGCGTTCACTTACTGAAAGCTGGGATGAGGCGCTTGCCCCACCATGTCGTTGGCGGGCTGGAACAATTGCAACTGGACTTTCCAGGTCACCGATTCTCCCGGCGCCAGCGTCACCATGCCGGTATCGGCGCCGTGCCACTCGCTGCCAAAAGGATCGTTGTAGTTGAACTGAGGTTCGAGCGCGACAAAGGACTTGTCGACCGGCGAATACACTTGAATCGCGCGAATATGCGGCGACATGGCCGTGACCCGCATACCGTAGTTGGCGCCGAGGTCCCGCAGCTCCGACACGACGTTGCCTTGAGCATTGCGAACCAAGTCGACAAACGAGTCATCCATCAGACGGTCGGGCAACGGCGCGCCCTCCAGCGCATTGAAGTCGTACTCCGTTCCCATCACCGGCACCAGCTTTCCGGTGGGAAAAACATCGGCGCCGTTATTGACTTCCGCTCGCATCGTCGCCGGAACATGCAGACGCGCATTGGCCCGGTTTCCGCTGGGCATTTGAAAGTACGGGTGCCATCCCATGCCGACGGGTTCCGCTTTGTCTCCGCGGTTGGTTGCGGTCATGGTCGCGGTGACGGTGTCGCGCTCCAGCGCAACGGTCACTTTTACTTCATTGTCAGAAAACCAGTGGCCGTTGGCCGGAAGGTTGTAGTCTGCGATGGCCGCGGCGGTGTCGAAATCCGACTTGACGGAAACATTGTCGGCCTTGGAGGCCAGCATCTGCCCGTGCATGGCACACCAGGGAGCGCCGGGCTGCTTGCCGTGCGAATTGGCGATGACGGGCACGCTGCGTCCATGCCAGATTGCGGTGAGGATGTGCTCGCCGGTTTTTTTGTCGACGGCGATGGGGCCGACAAGCCGGTTGGCGAATGGAAACAGCAACGCACCTCCCATGGAGAAACTCTTGTTCCCCTGGAGGTCGTCGGGCCCGCCGTTCATGATTTTCGCGGCCGCCTCGATCGGCTGCGATGCGAGCAATGGGACCTCGCCCCTTCCGGGAAGGTAGGCGGTGATCTGGAAAACGTTCATGCCGCGTCCAGGTAGCAGGGTCACGCTCAGAAATTCCGGGGTCGCGCCGACACCGCTTTGCAGGCGGCGCAGTTCGATGGCTTTCTGACCGCCGACATCGGGCAGATTCGCCGACGCGGCGGCTGTGGGAGTGGGAGGTGGAGCTGTGGGCCGCGACTTGCAGCCAAGACTCCAACCCGCAATGGCCAGCGACAGCAAACCTGCCGAAACAGTCCGTTTGAACCTACGGGTACGAATGTCGATCGAATGCAACCTTCAAACCTCTTTCGTTCGCTAGCGACTGCGTCCGCAGATTGGAGCGCAATGCGGTTAGTTTACCTCTTGCTGAAGCGACGATTCGAAGACAGGAATCCGCCGAGTTCACGTGAACGGCGGAGACTTGCGGGCAAAGCAGCGAGCGCCATGAGGCAGACCGTACAATTTTCTTTGTGATGCGTGACCGTTCATTGAAGGCAGAAGAAGTCGAGGCCGACTTTACTGCCGGACAACTCATGGGTGGCGCAAAGCAAGCGGCGGTGAAATTTGCCGAGCTTGCCCAGCGCATCGAGGTCTGCGAACTTTGTCCGCGCCTGCGCACCTATTGCGCGGAAGTTGCACGGGTGCGGCGTCGCGCGTATGCGGACCAGACGTATTGGGGCAGACCGGTTCCCTCCTTTGGCGATCCTAATGCGCGCGTTCTGGCACTGGGGCTGGCTCCGGGCGCGCATGGCTCCAACCGCACCGGCCGGCCGTTCACCGGGGATGGATCCGGAAATTTCCTGTACCCGGTGTTGTATGACACGGGATTTGCATCGCAGCCGAACGCGCAATCGCGCGAAGACGGAATGCGGCTGGACGATCTCCACATCACCTCTGTCATCCACTGCGCGCCGCCGGGCAACAAGCCTCTGCCGACGGAGATCAAAAACTGCGCCGCATTTGTCGATGAGGAAATTGCGATCCTGAAAAATCTGCGCGTCGTTGTTTGCCTGGGAAAGATCGGGTTCGACGGATACGTCGCGCACCTGCTGCGAACGGGAAAAATCTCCAGCCGCAAAGGATTGGTCTTCCGTCACGGCGCAGAGTATTCGCTCCCTGACGGCCAACATATTCTGGCGACGTACCATCCGTCGCTGCAGAATACGAACACCGGCCTGCTGACCCGCGAGATGCTGCGGGAAGTATTTTTGCGCGCGCGAGTGCTCGCAGGACTTCCGCCCCTCGCCACATCGGGGGAAAGATAAAACTGCGAAGTCGTCGCGGCGACCGAAGGACCGCTGTATTTTCAAATCGAAGTCAATGCCCAGATTCTTCGCGGAGTTTATCCTGAGCGAAGTCGAAGGACTCAGAAAGACGAACATCCCTGCGATAGCAGCCGAAGAAATGCTCTCATCAGCGCGAGCCGTGAATGTCCCCATAGAAACTGACTGTAAAGATGGGAGTCAACTGACGAGGATAATTGGACCGCGCCGCCGTAAAAGTTGTCCCAGCGGCCCAGGTGATGGGATATTTTCCATGATTCGGCCATGTGACTTCCAGCTCCGGGCTCAAATCGAAATACGCAAATGCCGGCGCATTCGCTTGTCCAAAGAACAGGCTTCGTCCGAATTGGCGCTCCTGGTTGTACTCGACGAGATACCCAAACCCTTCTTTCGGCAGCAGAACATGTTCGAGCGCCCCAGCGGTCTCGAACACGTCGCCATCGACCATGCGCAAACGCTGCCCTGCGGGGAGAGAATCGATACCGTTGTTGAACTGGTACGGACCGGTGACATTGGAGGGGTTTTGTATCAGCTCGGTTTGCTGCAAGTACAATTCGAAGGGCTTGAATTGCTTGCGCAACAGAAGATTCACTTGTTCATTCCAAGTCCCATTGCTGGTCTGAGAAGCTCCTGAAAGGTTCGGGTTCATGCTCTTGTACTTTCCCGTTGGAACGTTCAGATCGACGGCCAGGTCCATGGAAGGCAGCGTCCAGAAGTCATAGCGGTCTTTTTCCTTCGCAAATTGCCATTTCACCTGAAACAAGGTGTCGCCATACCCTAGCGCGGAGCTGCTCTGGCCTTGCGGGGCCTGGGGATAGCTGATGCGGTTGTAATCGAACGGAGCATATACATCCAACTCCAACCCGCGGCCCAAGCCATAGGCAAATTTGGTTGGGACATAGATATTGTTCTGACCGCTGGATCGATAGTTGAACAAATAAGGCTCAATGTAGTAGGAACCGCCAGGATCGACATCCGCAGTGCCGGTATAGAAGGGCCCACTGGTATTGTCCACCCAATGAGCTTCCTTTGCCGAAGGTGCCGCGGGAGGCCCGACCTCTGGAGTTGTCTGCGCGTGACCGAGTGCGGCGTAAATCGACATAACGACGAGAACAATGCCGCTATAAAAAAAATATCTTGAAAATCGGCGCAACGGATTCATTCAATTCCCCAGATGGACGTGATATCTTTTCGTCAAGACGCATTGAGCTTGTCGATATGTGTTTTGCGGATAAGGCCAGGTTGGGCCCACCGCAATCGACAATGCGGACCCAAAGAAACACTCTGACAATGCTATTTTTCTGGAGGGGCGCGATCCGACTGAAGAGCAATAGGCGGGGTTGCCACGTCGGGCAGAAGGCGGAAGGGGCCGATTAGGCCAATGCAAATACAACGAACCTGAAGATAGTCGGGGCCCGCGGAGAACGCTGGGTGGATCTGCGTCCGGTCTTGCAGATGATGGGACTGGACAGCGGCGACTTTTAAATCGGTGCGTTCACTCTCCGCCATGGTGGTCATGGCATGGAGATCGTCTGTCATGGAAATGACAGGGAGAAGCAGAAACGACAAAACAAACACCGTTAAATAGCGACGGCGTCTCTCGGTCCGGGCAGGAGGGCCCTGAACACAACACCTGCTGCTCCAGGCGCCTGCGAACAGGGCCATCGACAGCAACAACCAAACGAGATTGAGGAGGAGTTCCAAACAGGCTGTACTTCCTTTCCGATTATAAGTGCATGCGGGAAAAAACCTATGTCCGATACCGCCTATGACCGACAATTGTTCCGCCGGCGAGGAAGGTGTTCCTCGCCGGCTGCGCTTGATAAGCGGATTCAGACCCCAGTTCGCTTCGACGTTGAACTTTTTGTTCGAGGCAGAAAAAATCCCGCACTCGCCAATACCTCAGACTTAGCCGAGCGCCTTCTTTACGGCCTCGTCCAAATACTTCAAACCCGCTTCCACATCCTTGCCAAGATGGGCGCGTAAGGCGCGGCGTCCGCGTTGCTGCAAGACGCTGAGATCTCCGGCGGCCTGGGCATCGATGACCACGCCGAAGGTGTATTTCCGATCCGGGATGGCAAGGTCTTGGGCGTGCTCGCCGGTGATCTGGAGAAACACGCCGGTGTTGGGGCCGCCCTTGTAATCCTGCCCAGTGGAGTGCAAAAAGCGCGGGCCAAAGCCGAGACAGGTGGCGACTTTCTTGCTGTTGCGGACTTTGTGGCGCAGTTGCTGCAGGGTCTTTTCGTGCTCGCGATCGCGCTGGATGAAGCCGAGCGCCGCGAAATAATCTCCGGGCTTCAATTGCGCCAGATGGGCGCGCAAATACCCCGGCAAATCCGACTGACCTATGTCCTGTCCGCCATGGAGGACCGCGGCATAACTTGGATCGGCGAACAGCTTCACTTTTCCATCGTCGAAGATCGGCGTCTGCTCCGGAAGCTTTCCGGTCTTTTCATATTCGTCGGTCAGGCGGCGCGCTTCAATCTTGGCGGCCTCGACATCCGGTTGGTTGAAGGCGTCGATGCCAATGACCGACCCGGCCACGGCCGTCGCAATTTCCCAGGTAAAGAATTGCTCGGCGGCATCGTAGACATCGCGCATCGCCAGACGCACCACCGGCTGGCCGGCCTTCTCCAGTTTTTCGACACTCGCGTCCAGGCGGGCATTGCCCGCGCCTTCCAGTCGCACATACGCAAAGATGCGATCCTCGCCATACTCATCGGGGTCGGCAATTTCTTCCAGATCGACAGGAGTAATTCCCTTCCCTTGTTTGCCGGTCGATTCCGCAATCAACTGCTCAAACCATGCTCCCATGTC
>JAJYVR010000185.1 GCA_021791935.1 Acidobacteriota bacterium | reverse complement strand
GCCGCTTCACCCGCCGCAGTTCTTCTTCCGGTTTCGCATCGCGCGGAAGATCGTCGGCATGAACCGGCTTCCACCCCAGCACGCAAACTTCGCGTGCCGGGGACCCCGGCTTGCGGTCTAACTCCTCGGCAAAGTTCAGAAGCAGTTGTGCCAGATCGTTGTCCGATTGCAAGCGGTCCGCGTGCGGCCTGTAGTACCACTTCTTGTACCTGTCCAGCTCCAGTTGCAGGCGAAGGTTCTCAACCTGTAAGTCGTCGGCCCGCCGCTTCTCACCGTCGCGCTCCAGGAGCAGCGAACTGATCGCTGCTTGCAGCGATGCGCTGTCGTCGGGTAACTCGACGAACTCAGGACTTATAGGAGGCACATGGATTCGACGCAGAACCTATGTGGAAGTTACACAATTACTATGTGAAAGCTACAAAGTTACCTACACCGCGACCTTCTTCTGCGCATCTCGATCGGTTCCCGTTCCACGCTCGTAGCGCGGCACGCGCTTCAGCTTCGACACGTCGATCCCATCCAGGACCATCGCCAACTCGCTGGCGCGTAACTCCACCGAGCGCGCCCCAGCATCCACCGGCGGCAGCTTGAACGCTCCCGCTTTCCAATCGCTTGTACCACAGAACATATCCATCCTGCTCCCACAGCAAAATCTTCAGCCGGTCGCCGCGACGCGAACGAAACAAAAACAGTGACCGCTGAGAGGGTCCTGGCCAATCACGGAGCAGACCCGCTCTGCCAAACGGTCGAACCCGCAGCGCATGTCGGTCGCCTCCACCGCCAGCCAGATCCGCGTTGCGTGTGCCTGGTCCAGCGCGCGCAAACTCGGCAGCCCCATCATGCACCAGGCTCCAGCACCGAAAGCAATGCGCGCAGATGACTCGCGTCGAATCCAGGAGCAACCACAACGCTCCGCCCTCCCGCAAGCCGGACCTCAATCGCATGATTGCGGGCCGCTGACGACTGCACCAGCCCCTCGACCGGTCTTACTTCCACAAATTGCGCCGCCTCGGCATTGCGCAGCCGCTTCTTCCATTCGTAGAACTGCCACTCGCGCAAGCCGCGCTCCCGACAAAACGTCGCCACGCTTTTCCCACTCGCCTTCCGATCCAGTACAAGACTACGCCACCGCGCCTGAGCTTCTTCCTCGTTGTATGCCATCGCATCAACAATGCCGCATCAAAACAACAACTACAAGATGTGGTTCGCGTACCGCTCACCAAATTCCTGCCCACATCGAATTTGCAGATTTGTAGTGAAGACTTCGATATGTCCGCATTGAAAAGAAAAGACTTGTCTTTCAAACTGCGGAAGTTGGGCTAGGATTTGCTGGGGTCTCCCGTCAGCACAGTTTTTCGCCGCGTGTCAATGGCACGAAAAAACGCGCGCCAATTGCACGTAGTATGCAAGTCGCAGCCCTAGTGTAGTGTCTCGCGCAGTACTATACGGTTGAGCGTAAACCTGCTATGCAGGATGCATGGCAGGAATCAGCAGCGGCATTGGCGGCAGCGTCGGAGGACAGAGCGAGGTTGGAGCGACGGGTCCGCTGCGGCAGGACAGAACAGCGGGTGGCATTTCGCAGCCGGATTATATTGCAGGCGGTAGAAGGCTGGAGCAACAGCGCGATGGCCGAAGCGCTGGGCACGTCGCGTCCCACGGTGATCGACTGGCGCAGGCGTTATGAGGCGGAGGGCGTCGCAGGGCTCAGCCACGATCGCCCGCGTGGACGCAGCTTCAAGCCGATTGCCCGCGATAAAGAAGCGGAGGTCGTCGAGAAGACCTTGCACAGTACGCCCGCCGATGCCACCCACTGGAGTTGCCGCAGCATGGGCCAGGCATGCGGCCTCAGCAAGGCTTCCGTACAGCGCATCTGGAATGCGCACGGCCTGAAGCCGCATCTGGTCAAGACCTTCAAGCTGAGCAACGATCCGTTGTTGGTGGAAAAGCTTCAGGACGTGGTGGGACTATATATGAATCCGCCGGAACATGCGCTGGTGCTGAGCCTCGACGAGAAGAGCCAGATTCAGGCGCTGGACCGCACCCAGCCGGGGTTGCCGATGAAGAAGAGCAGAGCGGGGACCAGGACGCACGACTATAAACGCAATGGCACCGCCACGCTTTTCGCCGCCTTGAATGTGTTGCAGGGAGAAGTCATTGGCCAGTGCATGCAGCGCCATCGCCACCAGGAGTTTCTGAAATTCCTCCGAACCATTGACCGGAGCACGCCGAAGGACCTCGCGCTTCACTGCATCGTCGATAACTACGCCACACATAAGAAGCAGGAAGTCCGCGCCTGGCTGGAAAAGCATCCCCGCTTCCCCTTCCACTTCATTCCCACTTCCTCCTCCTGGCTCAATCTGGTCGAACGCCGGTTCAGGGGCATCACCGACCGGCGCATCCGCAGAGGAGCCTTCCAAAGTGTCGCTGAACTGGAACGCGCCATCGCCGATTACATCCGCCACAATAACCAAACGCCTAAACCTTTCGTCTGGACAAAATCCGCAGACCGGATCATTCAAAAGGTCAACCGTGGTAAAGCCTTGCTGGAGACACTACACTAGGTTGTCGCCGCGACGACTTGTGGCGGACTATATTGAGTTGGGAAGTATCGCGTTCGCGATTTCGTTCAGGATGGATTGCGCCGCCTTCGCAGGATCGGCAGCATTCGTAATTGGCCTGCCCACGACGAGATGGCTGGCGCCCGCTCGAATCGCGTCCGCCGGAGTGGCAATGCGTTTTTGGTCGCCGATCGCTGCGCCCACCGGACGAATGCCGGGGACAACCAACTGCGCATTCTCGCCCAATTCCTGACGGAGCAGCCGAACCTCTTCCGCCGAACAAACAAGACCTTGGATGCCGCTCACTATTGCCATGCGCGCCAGGCGAAGCACCTGATCGGCTGCCAAAATTTCTATGCCGATGGCCGCCAGCTGCGCCCGGTCCATGCTGGTCAGCACCGTCACCGCCAGCAGTCGTGGAGCGTTCGGCAATGCAGATGCAGCTTCCGCCGCCGCGATCAGCATGGCTGGACCGCCCGCAGCATGAACGGTCAGCAGCGATGCGCCCATCGAGGCCGCCGAACGAACCGCTCCCGCAACCGTGTTGGGAATGTCGTGAAATTTCAAATCGAGAAAAACCGAGAAGCCCTGCGCGGCCAGTTCTTCCACCATCGCATTGCCGGTCGCGAGATACAGCTCCAGACCAACTTTTACCCAGCGACAGTTTCCGCGAAGTTGCGCTGCCAGTTCTCTCGCTTGCGCTACCGTCGGAACATCCAGCGCAACAACCAAGCGGTCTTTCGCGATTGAGGCAGTTGCGTCGACGCTCATCGCTGCGCCTGTCCGCCGCAGTGGGCTTGCTCCACGGCGTTCGCCACGCGCAGTACTGTGGCTTCGTCGAAATGCTTGCCGAGAATCTGCGCGCCAATCGGCAAGCCATCTTTGGAGTTGCCGCAGGGAACGGAGATGCCGCAGATTCCCGCGAGATTCGCCGTGACGGTGTAAATGTCCGCCAGATACATCGCCAGCGGATCGTCGGTTTTTTCGCCCAGGCGAAAGGCGGGCGTGGGAGCCGTTGGCGTCAGGATCGCATCGACCTGCGTGTAGGCCTCGAGAAAATCGCGCGTCAGCAGCGTGCGCACCTGCTGCGCCTTGCGATAGTAGGCGTCGTAGTAGCCCGCGCTCAATACATACGTGCCCAGCAGAATGCGACGCTTCACTTCTTTGCCAAATCCATGGTCGCGCGTGCGGCGATACATGGTACTCAGCGTGGATGAATCTTCCGCGCGCAGTCCATAACGCACGCCGTCAAACCGCGCCAGGTTGGAGCTGGCCTCTGCAGTGGCGAGCACATAATACGTGGCGACGGCGTAGCGGGTATGCGGCAGAGAAACTTTGTGCAGCGTGCACCCGGCGGCGCGCAAAGCGTCGGCCATCTTTTCGACTGCGGCACGGACCTCCGGATCGAGTCCCTCGCCGAAGTACTCATCAGGAATGCCAATGCGTAGACCTTTCACTGGCGCGTCCAAGGCTGCCGCGTAATTCGGCACTGGCTGGTGGGCACTGGTCGCGTCCATTGGATCTGGACCTGCCAGTACGCCCAGCAGAATGGCTGCGTCTTCCACTGTGTGTGTGAACGGACCCACGCGATCCAGCGAAGATGCAAAGGCAATCAGGCCGTAGCGCGACACGCGGCCGTAGGTCGGCAGCAGGCCCACCACTCCGCAGAACGATGCGGGCTGGCGAATGGAGCCACCGGTATCCGTACCCAGCGTTGCCACGGCCATGTTGGCGGCAACGGCAGCCGCGGAACCTCCACTGGAACCGCCGGGGACATGATCGAGAGAGCGAGGATTGTGCACCGGCCCATACGCGGAATTCTCGTTCGACGAACCCATGGCGAACTCGTCGCAGTTCAATTTCCCCAGCAGGACCGCGCCTGCGGCGGCCAGCTTCGCCACCGTCGTGGCATCGTAGGGCGGCCGATAATTTTCTAGAATCTTTGAGCCCGCAGTCGCGGGCGCGCCCTGCATCATCAAAACATCTTTAATGCCGATAGGAACGCCGGCGAGGGGCAGCGCTTCCGCATTCGCCAGGTCGCCGGCCTTTGCCAGTTCATCGATGCGATGCGCCTGCGCGGTGGCGCGCTCGCGGCTCAACGCCAGCCATGCGTGGATATTCGGGTCCTCGGTGGCAATGGTGGCATAGTATGAATCGGCCAATGCAACCGCACTGGTTTCGCCGTTGACAATGGCGTGCCGCGCGGAGCGAATGGTGCGCGGCGCGCTGTTGGAAGTGGACTTCAGTTCAAGTTTAGGCATTCTTTTCCCTTGCGAAACTGTGCCAGTGCAACATTCGAAATGGGTGAGCCGCGAAAAACTCTCAGCGTTCAATCACCTTGGGAACTTTAAAGTAGGTGCCATCGGTTTCCGGCGCTGCCGCCATCGCCTTGGCGCGATCAAGCGATGGACGCTGCGTATCGTCGCGCAACACGTTGCCGGCATCCACTGCGGCTCGGTCGCCGGCGGCGGCGTGCATGGCGGCGTTCACCTGCGTCATCGGCGGCACATCGCGGGTGTCCAGTTCGTTCATCTGGGCGACGTGGCCGAGAATGGCATTCAGGTCGCACAGCATCTCCTGCTGCTCGTCTTCGCGGAGTTCCAGCTGCGCCAGTTCCGCGACCCGCAACACCTGTTCCAACGGCACCGGCTCCGGCTTCGCGACCTTCTCGATCTGTTCCGGCGTCTGCGATGTGGACCGCATGTTTGCTGTTCCTTTTTTGTTGATCTCGCTTCTGCTAGTATAGCGAGAACCCTGTCGGATACTGTTTTTGCGCGCGAGAATGGCGTTGCCTGCGCGACAAAACGCGGTAGAATTTGTCTACTCTCGCGATGCGGCGAAACCTCGCAACCAAGCGGTTTTCAAGAGCTTCCCTAGGCGAAAACCGGAGAAAATCGGCCAATTCCAGAAGAAAACCGAAAAAACCCGAAGAAAACCTGTGGAAATGCGCTGTTTTCCGTTGACAAATCCTGCGGAAAGCCGCAAGGTAAACGGCGGAAGGGTTTCTTTAGACCCGCATCCATGCTGTCGATTTCCGCATTTTTGTGCGTAGCTCGACAGGCGGCGACGGGGTCGACAGAAGTCAAAACAAAACCTCAGTGGCACACCCACTGCTGGTATCAGGAGGAAGACAAACTATGGCAGCAGGCATGACCAAAACAGCACTCGTTCGGCATCTGGCCGAGAAACTCGAATTGACGAACAAGCAGGTAGCAGGATTTCTGGATCTGCTGGCGGAAACCGCCGTCAAGGAAACCAAGAAAGTTGGGCTTTTCGTAATTCCAGGACTGGGCCGTCTGGTGAAGGCAGAGCGGAAAGCCCGCATCGGCCGCAATCCGCAGACCGGAGAAGCGATCAAGATCAAGGCCAAGACCGTGGTCAAGTTCCGCGTGGCCAAGGCCGCCAAGGATGCAATTGCGCCCGTAAAGAAGTAACTTCAAGGAAGTAGCAGGAAGTTTCAAGGCAATCTGCTGCACGGGCAAGGCAACGAAAGCCAAGCCCCGATGCTGCCAAGGCGCAGGGACACGGGTGCATTCACCCACCCTGCGCTAGATTGTATACCGGGCCAGTGACGCGGGAAGTGCCAGTTTTAGGCGGCGGGATACATCTGTTGCTGCACGCAACTACGATTCGGTATCCCTACCAGCCCACATTCTCCGCTGAAAAGCAACACAACACGGAAGACCCTGATCCGTGGATACGATTGCGTGCAAGTTGATGCGATGTCCAGAAAGCCGCGTGGAGTGGCAGGATGCGGGTTGAATGAGGAGTGTCTGGCATCGTTTTTCCTGCACCTTTCAGGTGCGAGCAGCGGTTACGATGTGGACATGATCCCGCCCCGGAAGCCTTCGCCGACTGAATCTCCGCTGCTGTTTGAGATTGACGATGAGCCGCTGCAAGAAACCCTGACCGCCTGGGGCGGCGTACCGCTGGCGGTGCAGGCGTTCCGCTCCCTGGGCGTGCCTGCCAGTGTGCGGCAGCATGTGCAGATCAAGCAGCGGGAGCGGGGCTACGACGAGGCCACGATGGTGGAAAGCTTCGTGGTGCTCAACGCGGTGGGCGGCGAGTGCCTGGACGACTTCCAGCATCTTCGCGACGACGCCGGGCTGAAGGAAATGCTGGGCCACGAGGCGCCATCTCCGGAAGCGGCGCGGCAGTTTCTGAACCGGTTTCATTCGGAAGAGAAGCTGGAGCAGGCCAGAGACGGTCGGAAGCCGGAGCAGATCGCGTTTATTCCGGAAGAGGCCGATGCGCTGGCCGGGCTGGGCGAAGTGAACCGGGAGCTGGTGCGGGAGCTTGGCCGCCGTTGTCCGGAGCAACGCACGGCGACGGTGGATCAGGACGCGACGATCATCGAGAGCCACAAGCGGGAGGCGCTGCGCACCTATGAAGGCGAGCGCGGCTACCAGCCCATG
>JAJYVR010000184.1 GCA_021791935.1 Acidobacteriota bacterium | reverse complement strand
GATTGCAATGCAAATGTAGTGCAGACTCGGCGGTAGCCTGAACTGATTCTGAACCACTTAGGCCATCTGCGGCCTCTTTCGTGACGAACTTCGGCTAGAAGTCGTGCCCCGATACAAGACCAAAAGACATTTCTTCCGATACAAGGCCAGGAAACATTTCTTCAACGAATGCAAGACCCAGGACACCGGATAGGCTGCGTTGCAGGGAGCGATCAGGAAAGCGCTTTGTTGCCGCGCGACGAGCGATAGATCTGCGCTCCCAATACGCCTCCGGCAATCGCGAACAACACAATCAACACGGACAAAAAGGCCATGGTGAGCAAAATCAGGCCGATGCGGCCTTCGGCCGACAGCCAGAAATTTGTAAATGCCGCCACGGGCGCTTGCGGATCCATGGTCGCCGCGTGGGCGGCAGCCTGCTTTACGATGCCGGTCAATTGCGTGTCGATTTCGTTCCCCTGGCGCATTCCGTAGCGCTGGACGACCAGTAACATCGCATTGGCGGCGAAGGCCACCGTAGCTGCAATCAGGCCCAGCAGCGCGCCGACGCGAGCGCCGACGCGCGGGCCCAGCAACGTCAGGGGTCGGCGTCGATGATAGGTTCCCATCACGACCACCGCGCCAACGGCGACCCAGAGTACGCTGCCAGCCGCCAGCAATGCGGACAAAATCCCAACTCCGGTCCCCACCAGCGCCGCGATCCGTATGGCCATCTTCCAGAGGATGACGTTGCCGGCAGTATCCGCCGGCGTGGCACGGACATCGGCGCCGGCGCCTGCGGCGATCTGTACCGCTTCACCCTGGTCGGCAACGTAACGAATCTGGGGCGCGCCGCACGTCGGACAATAATTGGATTCCGGATCCAGAGTTGCGCTGCACCGATGACATACCAAGTCCATATGTTGAAGCTAAACCACCTTCGCATCCGCCGCAATCGAACCGGGGTGGATGGCACGACAGCAGCACGGGAATGACGGCAGTGGGGACAGGGAAGCAGGCCCCTCGACTGCGGTCGCCACGGCGACCTTCGCTCTGGGTGTCAACCGTTTTTTACTTGCAGAATGCTGCGATTGCGCTAATCGGTTTGACCTTTATGGGTATGGGGCAGTTCGACCACGACAACGGAAAATTTCGTGCCGTTCGAGTTGGGCGAGAACTCAACGATGTGCTGATTTTCAGGCGAACCGGCCAGCAATTTGATGTCGCCGGAAACCGCCGAAGAGGAAATCGTCGCCTGCTTGTTTGCAGCGTCCGGGTTTATGCTCACGTCGTATTCATGGTCATTGGCGCAGGTAAGACCCTGGCTGGTCGCTACAGGTTGCCCCACGGGCGCCTTGTCTTTGCAGGTAAGCACATCGCCGTACGACGCCATGGCTTTTTTATAAAAAGCGACGACTTTAAACTCCGGGTCGCTGCTCTGGTACTCCACGGCTTTTACGTGCAACTGCCACTTGCCAAAACTCATATGGATATCCGCCGCGCCGGGATTTTTTCCACTGTCGCCGGTTTCGACGGCCCCAGGATAGACGGGAAGGCCCACATCGATCCCAGCGGCGGAGTTGGTGCGAACGTCAAGGCCGCCAATCGGCGTGTGCAAATGCACATTTTCAGCGTCGCCATTCTTGTGCTCGTTGACTGAACAACCGGAAGCTGCAAAGAACAAGACGCCAAGCGATAAAGCGGCGATGGAAAGAAGCCGCGCGGATGCACGATGGCCTTTGAAAAGGCGGTTTTTGGGACGGCGATCGGAGTTGAAATCGCGAAAGCTCGATACGCCCATACATGCTCTCCTGCGGCAAAACGATTGTGCTCTGTGACCAAGATACGCTTTGGTCTTCACGGTAGTTCAAGTCGGGGAACGAAAAAATGCTTTTTTTTGTTGACATTGTTACGTGTATCCCACTATATATTGGGTGGCGTCATTTGGAAGCGCAATTCTTGGGGTTTGAAGTACAAACAGCTTTTCGGGAGAAGAAGCTGCCGGAGGCAAATGCTCCGAGATGCGCCGCAAATGACGACTTTCTGCAACACACCAGGCATCGGCCTTGCCATTTTGGCAAGGCCGTTTTTTTATGCGGGAAGATTGGGCGGGGTCCGCCGCAGTCCGTGGCCAAATTCTCTCTCTGGATTCAATAGGACCTCGGCCCGGGGAACTTTCACCGGAAGAAACGTAAAAATAGACACCGGAAGATCAACTTAAGAACGCGGAGCCCGTCCAATGAAGGTTCACGATGGGGACTGGAGGCCGTCCAAATGAAAACCTACCCGCGCTTTTTTTCGTTGGGTTTATCACTCGCCGCACTCTTGCTCCTGAGTGGCGCGCGTGCGCTTGCCGTCGCGGGCGGTCCGCCGGACCGGGTGGCGCGACTGGCGCAGATTGCAGCCCATGTGTCGCTAGAGCCGGCGGGAACGAGCCAGTGGACAGCGGCCGTGCCGAATACTCCTTTGACCACGGGAGACCGTCTTTACGTCGATCGCCAGGGCCACGCGGAGTTGCAGATGGGTCAGCTATCGGTGCGGGCGTGGAGGTATACGGACCTGACCGTGGCCAACCTGAGCAACGATACGACGCAGTTGGCCATTGCCCAGGGGAGCCTGCACGTGCGCACGTTCGCGCTGGGCCCGAAGGACCATGTGGAAGTGGACACGCCCAATGGCGCGATTACAGCGATGCAGCCGGGAGATTTTCGCGTCGACGTCTACATGGCCGATGGCGGCACATTGGTGACAGTGGATTCCGGTGAAATCCAGATCGGCGGCCCCAATCTCTCGAAAGTTTTAGGCGCGGGCGAATGCGTCCATCTGGTTGGCGTAAACCCGATCCAGGTGCTGACCCAACCCATGCCGGGCAAGGACCCGTTTGACATCTGGAGCCTGCAGCGCGACCGCGCATTTCTCAGTTCGCAGTCTCGCCGGTACGTCAATCCGAATACCGTTGGATTCGACGATCTCGACAGCAACGGAACATGGAAGCAAACGCTGGAGTACGGTCCGGTCTGGTATCCCTCCAACGTTCCGGCGGGGTGGTCGCCGTACTCCAATGGGCGCTGGGCGTGGGTCGCTCCATGGGGGTGGACGTGGGTGGATGCGGATGCATGGGGTTTTGCGCCGTTTCATTATGGACGGTGGACGGACTTAGGCTCGCGGTGGGGATGGATACCGGGGCCGTCGGGAGTGAGTCCGGTGTATGCGCCTGCGATGGTCGCGTTCGTTGGCGGCGCGAGCTTCTCCGGTGCAGGAGGCACTCCGCTTTCCGGTTGGTTCCCGCTGGGAGCGGGAGAGCCATTCTATCCTTCGTACTTCTGCACGCCGCGCTACTTCACGCAAGTGAACCTGACAAACATGCGCGACGGCCTCTCCAGCCGCCGCGCTATCGATGCCTCGAACTATTACCGCTACTATCACACGCAGGTCGGGTTCCGCTCCATCCGCTACGTGAATCGGAAGGCAGGGACGATCGCGGTCCCATCCAATGAACTTGCCTCGGGACACAGGACCATGCCCGACACGGCGGTGCATCCCACCGTGCAGCAATGGGCGTCTGCGCGGGTGCTTTCGCATCCCATGGTCGCTCCCACGCTGCAAAGCCTGCTTCCGCATCTGGTCGCCACGGTGGCTGTTCCGACGGAGCGTCCGCCGGTGATCGTTGCGCTGAAGCCAGCGATTACAGTACAGCCGTCGAGCGTGTTAGGTGGGTCTTCGCAGGGGCAATCGGATGGGAAATTTCGGCTGATTGCGCGCACGCCGCCCGCCGTCGCGGGACCGGCCTTTGAGCGGCAATTGCCCGCGTTGAGCCAGGACCCTGGACGCCCGCTCGACCCAATCCAGGTAAACAATCTGGCGCACGGGCGTCCGGCGGGTTCCGCCAATACAAGGGAGTTTCCGCCTTCTACCAGTTCGTCGCCGCGGGCGGCCGTTCGTCGTACGGGAGGGAAGAAATGACATCGGCAGGCCGATGCGGTTTTGGAGGAGAGTGGGCGCGCGAAAACTTCAGTAGAACATTTGCTTGAATAGGAAAATTGGCGCTGTGCAATCGACCCGCGACAACTTATACTTTGGACAGGGTCGCCGGTCGCTGCCGTCGGCGTGCGCGGGAGATTGAAGCGAACCGAGAACGAGAAGCTGCGCGGCACAGCCGGCATAAGAGGATGAATTCCATTCTCGCGTCAAAGATGAAGTGTTGGACGCATCTCTGCCTGGGGAATTGGGGAGTCCGATGGCACAACCGCAACCCGCCCGACGCAGGATGCAATCCGTGAAGACGCCTGTCTCCATTCCAGACAAACTGTATTTTCGTATTGGGGACGTTGCGCGCCTGTGCAGCTTGCCGGCGTACGTTCTGCGATTTTGGGAGACGGAATTTCCGCAGTTGAAGCCCCACAAGGGCGGCAGCGGTCAGCGGCTGTATCGCAAGCGCGATGTCGAGATTGTTCTGGAGATCAAGCGGTTGTTGTACGACGAGGGATTCACCATCGCCGGCGCGCGCAAATCTCTGGCGGAGAAGCGGACCGCACCGATTGCGGTCGACGCGCAAAATGGGGCGTCACAAAGTGGAACGGCGCCGCATCCGATGCGACGCAAGACAGACTTCATCGCGCCACCGACGCCGGTGAAGGCCGGCCGCGGCGCAGGGATTTCGGCGGTGGATCCGAAGAGTCCAACGGCGAGTCCAAAGTTCAACGAGCTGCGAAATGAGATGCGCGCGTTGCTGTCGATGCTGGGATCGGACGAGAGCCGCAGTCCCGCAACCGGCCATCCGGCGGCGACATCCGTGCCGGTCGCGCGCAAGAAAAAGGGCCGCGAAATCGCCGACGAGCCGACCCTGTTTTAAAACCTGTTGGACCGGTGTATGGACGGCTGCAACGTCGAAATTGTTTCGGCAAGCCGTCTCACCCGCTCGTCCGAATCGGGACGTCGGCGGCGTACCTCAGCGCCTGAAGGCGGGGCGTGGATTGGAACTCGGTTCCCCGGACTAAAGTCCGGGGTCTACCTGGAAACATCACGGATCGAACGTGTGTCCGGGGAAACTGGAAATCTCGCGAACGAGGACGAGTGCGGGTCTACCCAAAAATCCATGGCGGAGCACCTTCGGTTGGGAATGAAAAGAGCAAAAAAAGGGCCCCTCGTATGAGGGGCCAATCTGCCTTGGTTCTCTCTTGTGTGAGAGCTTTTGAGTCAACCTTGTATTTATTCTGTGGAGCTTGGCTGCGACGCAGTCCCGTTCGAGGAGGACTGCGTGGTGCCGGACTGCGCCGCGCCGGTTGTTGAGGCACCGAGGTTCGACGCGCTCAAGGTTGACAAACTGTTGTGCATCAGTGTGACTTCCACGACGCTGCCGCGGCGGGCAGTGCTGGCATCGCTCACGGTGAGCGGTGCATTGCCTAAGCCGATCTGGCGAATCTTGTAGAGTGGGACATGGCGTTGCGTGACCAAATAACGCGTCACTGCGGAAGCCATATTGTGGGAGGCGGCGATTCCCGCCTGGCCACGAAGAGTGGAATAGCCTTGCACGTCAATCAGAGTGCCGCGTTGACCTTGCATCTGGCTGACCAACTGATCCAGCGCATCCTTGGAATTTTGTCCAAGAGGGCTGTGGCTGTTGCGGAAGCGAATCTCGACGGAGGTGACTGTCTGGTATTGATCCAGGTTGCTGACCGCTGTTCCAATTGCGGCCGTCTGGGTGCTAGCCTGCTGCGCGGTCTGTTGCGCCTGGTTCGCGGTGTTGCCGGCGGCTGTTGCGTGCTGGTCGGCCAAATTCGCGGTGTTTTGCGCTTTGGAGATGCCAGCCTGGGCGCGCGCGTCTACGTCTTTAATGTCGCGGGCGTTGGTGGCCGAAACCTGATCCAGCTCATTGAGCCTGTCTTTTACAGGGTTCAACTGGCGATTGACCCACTTTTTGCGGGCCAAGGGGTTCAAATGTCCCCAGAAACCTTCGTGCGACTGCGTCTCCAGCGGCGGCTGACCCGTGCCAGTCATCGCAGTGTTGCCAGAAGTCATTGCAGTTGAGGTTCCGGTTTGAACCTGAGCGTTGAACCCTGCACCTTGGTCCGCAGTTTGTGCCATGAGCGGGAGGGCGATGCTGGCCGCGAGTACTGTCGTTGCAATTCGGAGGAAATTTTTAGAATTGGACGTTGTCATCACTCTTCCATAACCGTGCCGTGCTACTGGCACTTGGTACGCCATTCCTCAATGCACGCAGGGTGCCAAAGGTAACGATAGCGGAAATGGCGATGAAAAAAGATTTCAAATTGTTGATTCTAAAGGCGAGAGGGGGGCGGCGGGAATTTCTTAAGAAATGGAGTTTATTGGAATCGCGGGGGAACCGCGTAAAACATGCTTGTTGAGCGGCAAAAAATACTCGTAAGCTGGGGCGCGGATGGCAGCTTTTTCGGCTGTCGAGGGCCTAGGGACGGGTGCCCACGTGCAGCACTTGGAGTTGCGGGGGCTGCTGGTTCCACATTGGCGACACATTGTCGAAGACCAATCGAAAGTCCTGGCTTTTACCCGGCGCCAGCGGAGCGGCGCCGATCGGTTGTGTGTCGACGTACGGATCGCGAGAGCGAATGAGACTGACCGGCGTCTGCAGCATTTGCGGGGCCTCACCGGAATCGTTGGCGAACAAGCACATCAACGTCACGGCGGTAACGGTGCGATTGCCCCGGTTTTCGATGGTCCCGTCGACATAGGTCAGTTGATCTCCGGCAAAATTGCTGGCCTGACTGACCTGTATGTTGCTAAAAACCAGGTATTTCGCGTAGGGATCGACGCCGCTGCCCGTGGAGTTGGCTGGAGGCCGGCCAAGCCAAAACGCCAGCCCCAGCGCGCCAAAGATGACTACGACCGCAACAATCCAGGGCATCCAGTTGCGCTCCTGCTCCTGGGCTGCACGATTGACGGAAGGGGTTTCGGCGGCGAAGAGGATGGGCGCGCGAGGTGGGGTGGGAGTTGGAGAAGTTCCCGATCCTGGGTCGTTCATGCGCCGATTGTACCTCGCCTGGAGGGTGGCGGAAACAATTCCGAAGCGGGAGGCAACCGTAAAAAAACAGA
>JAJYVR010000183.1 GCA_021791935.1 Acidobacteriota bacterium | reverse complement strand
TGTTTCTGGGCTATGCCAGCGACAAGGGTGCGGCCCTGGTGGACCGTGCGCTGTATGTGCCGCAGGAGTGGGCCGAGGATCGCGAGCGTTGCCGCGCGGCGGGGATACCGGACACGGTCGAGTTTGCCACCAAGCCGGAACTGGCGCGGCAGATGATTGGGCGCGCTCTGGACGCCGGGGCGCCGGTGGGCTGGGTGGCAGGCGATGAGGTCTACGGCACCGACAGCAAGGTGCGCCGGATGTTGGAGGCGCGGCAGAGGAGAAAAAAACTCTCCCTGGCGGCGTGCGCCTCAGCGTACCCGAAGTGCGCCATCTGCTCACCCGTCTGCCGTGGCACGGCAAACACAGCCTGTAGCACGTCCTCGCCTGGTCCAACTGGCGCCGGGCTCACCAACGGCTGGCCATCTTCTACCACTACAGAAAACGCCAATCTCCCCTGCCTGATTGCTTCCGGCGGCCCTTATCCGATCGCTATCTCCAACTGTAGTGCTAGTGTACTTGAGTACGATCGCTTTTTTTATCGTCAAGGGGAGTTTCCACCAACACTTTCGACAGGCCTTATGCGATAGTCAAGCTCCGCTCAACCCCAGGCAAGCCGGGTTCCGTGTGCAGGGCCTGTCAGTTGCACTCCTGGCAAATCTTTCGTCGAGGTCAACCGTTAAGGCTGACCTCGCAATCTGAGATACCTTCACTACAGGCTCCTTGCTTCAATCGATGGCGTTTTGGGAGGAACGCTAGGGAAGTATCTCCTCATACAGTTTCACTTCAAATGCTTCCACCAGCGACGGCCGGACATCGTCGAAAAAGCGCTTGATATAGGGCATGGCACAGTGCCGATCGAAAACCTCGCGATCTTTCCACTTCTCAATAAATGCGATCCACCGGTCGTCGTCGGACCTCTGGTTGAGCTCATAGCGCACACAGCCCGCCTCCCTGTGCGTCGGCTCCATCAGCCCGTGGAGCGCCGCGATCGGTTGCTCCGTTTTACCTGGCATGGCCCGAAACTCCGCGACGCAAACCACCTGCGTTGTATTTTTCTTCACCATGTTCACCTGCCTATTGGAATATTTCCCAGAGATAAGTACAGGTCGTAGGCCTTCTCCGGTGTCTCCCTATCGTGGACGACTGCTCGGACTGCCTGGATCATGGCTTCCGGCGTCTTGCATTGAAAGATATTGCGGCCCATGTCGACTCCGGCAGCCCCTTCGTGGATCGCTTCGTACGCCATCTGCAGCGCTTCCAGCTCAGGCAGCTTCTTGCCTCCCGCAATCACCAGCGGAACCGGACAGCCTGCCGCCACCCGCGCAAAATCTTTCTCGCAATAGTACGTCTTCACAAAGTGAGCGCCCATTTCGGCGCAAATCCGCGTTGCCAGGCCCAGGTACTTGGCATCCCGGACCAATTCCTTTCCGACCCCAGTGACCCCCAAGGTTGGAATTCCATGACGGTTTCCGGCGTCGACAACTTTGGTCAGATTGCCGATGGACTGGTGTTCGTGCGCGCCGCCGATATACACCTGGACTGCCAGCGCGGAAGCGTTCAACCGCACAGCGTCTTCAATGTCCACCGCGATCAGCTCGTTCGAAAGCTCTTTGAGGATGCTTTGGCCGCCGCTGGACCGCAGCACGACCGGCGTGGAAATCTCAGGAGGAATCGAACTGCGCAGCGTGCCCCGCGTCACCATGAGAGCGTCGGCGTAGGGAACAAGCGGAACGATGGAAATGTCGATTCGCTCCAGCCCGGTCGTCGGCCCCTGAAAATATCCATGATCGATGGCAAGCATGACCGTCCTGCCATCGTTGGGATTGAAGATGCGCGCCAGGCGGTTTTTCATTCCCCAATCCAAGGCGTTGCTGCCTTTCAGTTTGAACGCCGCGCTTTGATGCGGCTTGTCGAGATGATAGTTTTTCCCATCCTGAACGTCATCGAGGTCTGCCATAATCAACCTTTCCTTTCGTGTGCGAGTCCTGCATGGAATCCCTTGAATAGAAGCGCGACGGAACTTGCCCCCGCATCGGGCGATCCGCGCGTTTTTCCATCCTCCTACAACTATCTGCCACTGGCCATAAGAAATCTATAAATCACCCTTGAAAAAGCCCGATCCTGATGTACTTTTCTCGGATAGTTCTTCTGCAGCAAAATTTTGTTCGATTATCGGAGATCAATCCGTTTCGGGCTGCATACAATAGGCTGCGGGACGTACGGCTGCGGTCCACCGCGAAGCCGAGGAACACTTTCGAAAAATAATGAACGGTCGAGGCGGAAGCATGAGACTTTCTGGGAAAGTAGCTGTAATCACTGGAGCTGCTGTCGGTTTGGGACGCGCCGTAGCTGCCCGGTTTGCGCGCGAAGGCGCGCTTGTGGTTGCAGCCGACGTCAATGAGGCCGACGGGACGGCGCTGATCGAACAGCTACAGAAGAGCGGGTCCGACGCCATCTTCGTTCGAACGGATGTCTCGGATGAAGGGTCCGTGCAACGACTCATCGATTCCGCGCTGGCTCGTTACAAGCGGATCGATGTGCTCTATAACAATGCGGCCGTGCTGCTTCCCGAACGCGATCTGCCAGTCCATGAACTCAGCTCGGAGGTGTGGGATTACGTCATGGGGGTGAATCTGCGCGGCTGCTTTCTCTGCGCAAAATATGCGGTCCCATCCATGCTGAAGCAGGGCGGTGGATCCATCGTTCAAATGGGATCTCCCACTGGGCTTGTCGGATGCGTCCCTACGTTGACGGCCTACAGTACCAGCAAATCCGGCATCATGGGCCTGACGCGTGTGATGGCTGCCGCGTACGCTCGCAACCGTATCCGGGTAAATTCGATTGTCCCCGGCACCATGGAGACGCCGATGAACGACTATTTCCTGACAGACGTCTCAAAGCGAGCGGAGTGTTGCGAAGCCATTCCGCTGGGACGGCTGGGGAAACCGGAAGACATCGAGGGGCTTGCGGTATTTCTTGCGTCGGACGAGTCCTCCTACTGCACCGGCGGACTGTACATGTGCGACGGCGGACTGACCGCCGTTTAGCCGCTGGGTCTTGTATAGGGAGATGGCCGATGACCCCGTGGGACACTTGCCCACGCGGGTCCGTAGACTGGACGCTCACTCGCAACCATTCCCGTTGAAGGATTCTCTGGTCCTGCAATTTCCGGCGGCAATTCGTCGTTTCATCGGTAAAATTCGATATGCCCTCGTCACGCGCGCCTGCCGAGTCAAGGCATTCTTCGCCCTCACACACGGCGCTGCCAAAGGTGGGCATCGTCACCGCCGAGGACGAATCGGCGTTCAGGTTTTGAGATAAAGAAAAGCTATGCGGACGATAAAGCGAATCTATTTCCGATTGTGAGGGTGAGGACGTAGTCTATAGAAAATCAGGGAAGAGTGTTCCCACAGTTGTGGCAGTGACTCCAAAGCTCAAAAAAAATACAAATACAAATTCAAATTCCGGTTTGAAATCAGTTCTAGAGGAGAAGTTATGTCAAGCGAATTGCGGGATTTTCTTGCGCTCTCATACGGGGAGCTGGAGGATTTGAATCTGGAGGCCAAGGAGCAGCGGAAGAACCGCGTCGCGGCCAGCAAGCTCCAGGAACAGCGGCTGAAGTATCTGACCGACGAAAAGCGGATCAAGGCCGTGACCGTGCTGTTCAGCGACCTGGAAGGCCGTTTGCACATGCTGGATTACGACAAGAAATTCCTGGTGAAAAGCTGGGACAACCTGACCTTCGACGGCTCCTCCATTCGCGGCTTTACCGCGCAGCGGGAGAGCGACTTGCGGCTGGGCATTGACTGGGGCGCGTTCTATTGGGCGCCCGCGGATGTATTCGGCAACGGCAAAGTGCTGGTGTTTGGAGAAGTCATCGACAAGGACGGAGGTCCGTATTCCGGCGACATCCGCAGCGTGTTGAAGCAATACTCCGAGGAGCAACACAAGTCCAACGGCTATACCCTGAACGCGGCCAACGAAATTGAAGGCTTTCTGTTCAAAGGCGTGGACGCGGAACGGAATTACCACGAGACGGGCAAGTTCGAGTATGTGAACACCGGCGGCTATTACCATTCGCTGCCGGGCGATCCTCTGCGCCGGTTTATCGACACGGTGGCCGAGGTGCAGCGGGCGATGGGCTTCGAGAACGAGAAGGACCATCCCGAGGTGGCGCCGTCGCAGTTTGAGATCAATTACGGCTATGGCGAGGTAGTGGCGGCCGCGGATCAGATCCAACTCTACAAGCTGATCTGCCGCCAGGTGGCGACCAATCTGGGAATGACGGCCTCGTTCCTGCCCAAGCCGGTGGTGGGCGTCAACGGCAGCGGCATGCACACCAACATCTCGGTCTCCAAGGACAGCACCAACCTGTTCTGGGACCCGAAGGGCGAGGAGAAGTTGAGCAAGTTCGGCTGGACCTTCCTCGATCGGATTCTGACCCACGGTCTGGACCTTTGCCTGGCATTCAATTCCAGCGTGAACGCATATCGCCGTCTCGATCCGCACTATGAAGCGCCGAACCAGTTGCGGGCGTCGGCAGTGGACCGGGGCGCGATGGTGCGGGTCCCGATCGGCAACAGCCGCAGCATGCGCATCGAGGTGCGAGCGGTGGCGCCCGATGCGAACCCGTATCTCGCGCTCTACTCGATCTTCAGGACGGGCCTAGACGGCGACATCTCGACAATAGAGAACCTGCGCCAGGCGGAACGCTATCTTCCGGACAATATCTATACCGCGATTGAGGATTTCCGCGCTGCCCCCTGGACGACCAAGCTGTTGGGCGCGGACGTCAAGGGTCGCTATGCGGACCTGAAGCAGGCTTCCGCCGACCGCTGCGCTCGCCTGCTGGGGACTGCTGTGAAAGCGCCTGAGGTCCAGTTCCACCACGATGTCTACAACCAGTATCTCTGGAACATGTTCTAGGAACGGTCTGCGTACCGAAAATATTGCAGAGCGCCAGGGCCATGACGGCCCTGGCGCTCTTTCCGGCCAACAAAACTAGAGCGCGGCCTCTCCGTGGTCGTCGTTGCGTATGCGGACAGCTTCTTCGATGGCGGAAACGAAAATCTTGCCATCGCCAATTCGTCCCGACCTGGCCGCGGCCCCGATGGCTTGCACAATCTGCTCCGCCCGCGCGTCCTGCACGAATATTTCCAGTTTCAGTTTGGGCAGAAAATCGACTGTATATTCCGCCCCCCGATACACCTCGGTGTGGCCCTTCTGACGTCCGTGACCACGAACATCGGAGACAGTCATGCCTTCCACACCCATGCCGATCAGTGCTTCCTTCACCGCGTCCAGCTTATTGGGCTGGATGATGGCCTCGATCTTCTTTATTGCGATCTCCATTCTCGATTTCAGTTAGCTCGCTTCGCGGAAACGACTTTTCAACCATTGGTGGCGTGAACAACATCCTCGGGATATCCCAGAAGCCCGAATTCTGGCAGGTCCAAGCCCATCTCTTCGACTTCCGCCGAAACCCGAATCGGTTTCACCGCATTCACAATCTTAAAGACGATGAAGGTCGCGCCGAATGCCCACGCCGCACAGATCAATGCGCCCGCAATCTGCACCAGGAACTGCTTGCTGTCGCCATAGAACAATCCGGTCACACCCTTCCCCGCCTGCCCAAGATAACTGGCGGCGCCCACACCGTTCCATCCAGCGCCGTAGGTGCCATCGGCAAACAGTCCTAGACAGATGGCCCCCAGCACACCGCAAAAACCGTGTACTGAGATCGCCCCGCAAGGATCGTCGATCTTGGTCACATGGTCATTGAACAGGACTCCGAAGCAGACCACAAACCCCGCCAGAATTCCGATAATAAACGCGGAAGTCGGGCTGACGAATGCGCAAGGCGCTGTGATTGCAACCAGGCCGGCCAACATGCCATTGCATGCCATGGTGATGTCCGGCTTGCGGAACTTGAAATACCAGAACAGCATGGCGGTCGCCGCGCCTGCGACAGCGGCCAGATTGGTGTTGATGGCGATCACTGAGATGCGAAGGTCGGTCGCGCCCAGGGTTGACCCCGGATTGAATCCCATCCAGCCGAAAAGGAGGATGAAGGTCCCCGTCACAACGTATACAAGGTTGTGAGCGGGGAAAGCCCGAGGTTTTCCGTCCGGCCCAAACTTTCCCAGACGCGGCCCCAGAATGATCGACAACGCCATGGCGCAGAACCCGCCGACGGCATGGACAACAGTGGACCCGGCGAAATCGACGTATCCATGCCCTAGCCCCATGGTGGTGCCAAGCTGCGACAACCAGCCGCCACCCCATACCCAGCAGCCGAACACCGGGTAAAGGATCGCGCCAATGAACAGCTCGCAGAGTAGAAATGACCAGAAGGAAATTCGTTCGCAAACGGAACCGACGATGATGTACCCCGCCGTCTCCATGAAGACCACTTCAAACAGGGCCAGCACGTTGCTGCCCGCGTCATAACCGACCCCAGTCATAAAGAAGGCCTTGCCGCCCAGAATTCCCCACAGAGCGTGGCCTATAAGAGCCTGTTTACGATCTCCTGAGCAGCAGTCTGAGGAAAGCCAGGTGGACCAATTGCAGGCTGGTGTTCAGCTTGCGTTCACAGTTCTTCCCTAGCCGGCGGCATTTTTCCAGCCAGGCGAAGGAGCGCTCGACGACCCAGCGCTTGGGCAGCACCACAAATGCATGCAGTTCGTTGCGCTTGACGACTTGCACGGTGGCCTCCAAGCACTCCATGACGCTTTCGGCAAAAGGTTGGCCCGTGTAGCCGCCATCCACCAGCACGCTTTCCACACGCTCCAAGTTTGCTGTGCACCGGTCGATGGCCACCAGGGCGCCGCCGCGGTCCGTTCCATTGGCCGTGGTCACGGCGATAGCGTGGGGCAAGCCTTGCGTGTCGACCGCGATGTGGCGCTTGATGCCGGAGACCTTTCTGCCCGCGTCGTAGCCCTTCTGCTCGGCGCTGTCGGCGTTCTTCACGCTTTGCGCGTCAACCATCAAGAAACTGGTCGTGGCGTTGCGCCCCAGTTGAATGCGGGCCTCGCCAACGGATTTTTTTTTAAGGCCCGCTCCAAGGCGCTCACTCCGTCCGC
>JAJYVR010000182.1 GCA_021791935.1 Acidobacteriota bacterium | reverse complement strand
TCGTACCCGCTGGATGGATACAAGCTGGTCGCGCCGGCGATGTTTGTCGGCAAAGCGGTGGATGGAGAAACTTTGTATGGCGAGTTGCTGTTGCCGCCCGATCTGCATTCGACGGCCAGCGTGCCGCTGATTGTGAATCCCTACGGCGGTCCGCACGCGCAAACTGTACGCGATGAATTTGGCGGGCAAGGTTTCCTGTTCGATCAACTGTTGATGCAGCATGGTTTCGCAGTGCTGCATGTCGACAATCGCGGCATGGGCAATCGCGATCGGACCTTTCAGGAAGCGGCCTATCGCGACTTTGGGCCGGTGCAATTGCAGGACCAGATGACGATGGTCGATCAGGTGCTGCGGGAATATCCGCAACTGGACGCCAAGCGGATGGGCTGGTGGGGTTGGAGTTGGGGCGGAACGTTCACGCTCTACGCCATGACCCACTCCGATCGGTTCGTCGCGGGAGTTTGCGTGGCCCCGGTCGCCAACTGGCGGTTGTACGACTCCATCTATACGGAGCGCTATCTCGGCTTGCCGGATGAAAACCGGCAAACCTACCGGGATGATTCGGTCGTCAACAGCGCGGCGCACTTGCACGGAAATCTGCTGATGGTGCAGGGTACCGGCGACGACAATGTCCACATGCAGAACACAATCCAGATGATCCAGCAATTTGTAACTGCGGATGTATCCTATAGGCTGATGCTGTATCCGCGCAAGACGCATTCGATTGCAGGAGCGCCCGCGCGTACCCATTTGTTCAATGCAATTCTGCAACAATTTGAAACCAACCTGCGGCCCACCGCAGCCGGCGAGTAAATAGGAGCTTCCTGCGCATGCCTCATCCAGCCGAAGGCCCGCACACTCACGACCTGGTGCGCGGCCGAACCATGGTCGGCGACTTTGAACTGACAATTTGCACCGATGGTACCTATGTATTGGACGGGGGCGCCATGTTTGGCGTGGTGCCCAAGCCAATGTGGGAAAAGCGCGCGCCCGCAGACGATAAAAACCGAATCCTGCTGGGCGCCAATACAGTCATTGTTCGCACAGGGAAGCACACGGTGGCGATTGAAACCGGACTGGGCAATAAGCTATCGCCCAAGCTGCGAGAAATCTACAAAACGAGCGAGCTGTTGCCGAAGAGCCTAGAGGCAGCCGGTGTGCAGCCGGACGAAATCGACATCGTCATCAATTCGCACCTGCATTTCGATCACTGCGGATGGAACACCGTACGAAGCGAATCGGGCCAGGTTGTGCCGATGTTTCCCAACGCGCGCTACTTTGCGCATCAGGGAGAGGTGGAGCATGGCCACCGACAATTGGAACGTGACCGTATCAGTTACATTAGCGACAACTACGATCCGCTGATTGCCTCGGGGCAAATGACGTTGCTGGATGGCAACACTCCGGGGAAGGTTTTTGAGATTGTTCCTGGGATTACATGCGAACTGTTTCCCGGCCACACCGCGCAGTTGATGGCGGTCCATATCGATTCCGCAGGCAAGCGAGCCACGTATATTTCGGATTTGTTCCCCACCAGCGCGCACCTCGATGCCACCTGGGTGATGGGCTACGATCTATATCCGCTGACCTGCATTGAAGAGCGCAAGCGCTTCTATCGGCGGGCAATTCCAGAACAATGGCTGGTCCTGTTTACCCATGACCACGACCATCCCATGGGGACGATTCAGGTGAATGAGAAGGGGAAGCCCACGCTGCGCCCAATTGGCGAATAACTGTAACTCTTCGAGTTACATAACGATTCGCAATTTCGCCAAGAGAGAGTTTCCCACCGGCGACCCAAGCCCGGTGCAGGCATCCCAGCCCACGCGCGCGCTGAACGCGCCATTGTTGCCCTGCGTGATGTCTCGAAATGCGGCGCTGCCCAGCAGCGGATAAATCTGCGGATTCAGAAATCCCACCGGCTTGCCCAGTTTCTGATTCAGCAACGCAACCAGGCCAGCCCACAACGGCGCCACCGCGCTGGTGCCGCCGACGACCTCCGTCTGCCCATCCACCTCAATCGAGTAGCCGGTTGCCGGCGCAGCATCTCCGGCAACATCCGGTACGCCCCGCCCGCTGCCGCCATTCGTTGCGCCGGAGACATTCGCATTCTGCTGCCACGTTGGCAGGGCGAACACGGCACTCACTCCGCCGCCGGTCGCGCCACCGCTCTGCGCTTCATCGTTCCAAACCACTTCATTCGTCAAGGTGGTTCCGCTGACGGTGATCTTTGTCCCGCCGCAACCCAGCACATGGGGGCTCGATGCGGGAAAATCGACGTGGTTGGCGCCACCGCCGACGCCATCCGTAGAGCCATTATCTCCAGAGGCAACTGTAATCGTGATGCCGAGCGCCGCTGCCGACTGGCAGGCATCGTCGAACGCCGTCATTGCCTGCTGCGTCCAACTGGATTCGGGTCCGCCCCAACTGATGGAAATCACCGATGGATGATTGGTCGCGTCGTGGATTGCGGTCGTCAACGCATCGAGAAATCCCTGGTCCGTATTGGGAGTGAAGTACACGGCGATCTCCGCCGCAGGCGCGACGCTGGCGGCCACTTCAATGTCGAGCATCACCTCACTGTCGGCACCGTTGGGGTTGGTGGGTGCATTCGTGCCGCCATCCACCGACACCGCAACAACATTGGGCGGAGCGATGTTTTGATTCTGAAAGTACTGCTGAATGTCGGTCGTGGTGAAGCCGCCGCCAAGCTCCAGAATGCCGATGGTTTCACCGCTGCCGTCTGCGTTCAAGGGAAAGCTATAGAATTCCGCCACCTGCCGCGGCAGATAGCTCTGCGCGCCTACGGCTGCAGGACGCAAATCTTTCAATCGCCGAAGGTGCGACCGCGCTTGCGGTCGCGTGTCCAGGCCCAGCACCGCATCCACCACGGAGGCACAGTCCGCAGGCAGCGTAATGCCCTGGGTATGGATTCGATATTGCCTGCCCTCGTGTTCCACCTGTTGCAACTCGGTTTGAAACGCCTGCTGCATCTGCTCCGCCGTGCCTGTAAGCACCAGCGTGCGGCGGTCGAGGCTGGACGCGTTTTCATCGACGGACAATCCATGCTGCGTCGCAAAGGCGCGCAGCCGATCGAAGGCCGCCGGGTCCGCGGCATACTTGCTGGAAAATTCTTCGCGCGAGACATGTCGCCCCTGCAGGCTGGCGAGGTCGAGCGGCTGCTTGCGTTTCACGATGACGGAAACGCGGACCGGCTCATCGGCGGGCGTTGGGCCCACCACGCGCGCGGCGGCGGAAAGTTTGCGAACTGTAAAGGGAAGGGAAGCACGCGGCGAATTGTTGGACGGGGAATGCATCGGGGATGGCCTCCAGTCTCGGTTCTTATCTTAAAGAGATGCAAAACCGGCGAAACAGGGTGGATGGACGAGGACAAGCGTCGTCCACCACTGCGGAGCCAAAACAATTTTCTTTGATTTTCACGCGCTGAGTATACTTGCACCGCACTGGAAAACATTCGCCATAAGTCATTCGTTTGATCGTCCCGGGAGTGTATATGAAACGCTTTGCCGCGATTTGCCTAATGTTCTCGACAACTTTTTATGCGGTGGCACAGACGCCCACCGCCCCAGCCCCGCCCTCCAAGAACATGCTCGAGGACGGAACTCCGATTCGACTGACGTTGCAGGAAACTTTATCTTCTGCCGACGCCAAGGTAGGACAAGAAGTGGCCTTTGAAGTTGTCGATGATGTTCTGGTGAACGGCTACGTTGTGATCTCACGCGGCGCAGTTGCCAAGGGAACGGTCACGGGCGCGCTGCCCAGCAGGAGAATGGGCCGCGCCGGCAAATTGAACGTCAACATCGACAGCGTCCATCTGAACGACGATGAAAAGGTCGCGTTGCGCGCCGTGAAAGATGCGCAAGGTGGCAGCCATGTTGGAGCGATGACAGGCGCCATGGTTGCGACGGCCATTGTTTTTTTCCCGGCCGCTCCTCTCTTTCTGTTTGTGAAGGGCAAGAACATCACCATCCCGAAGGGAACTCCGATTACATCGTTTGTGAATGGGAATGTGCCCCTTGCTCCAGCGAGATTCGCCGCTCTTGGTCAACCGGGTTCCGCTGTTGTGCTGGCCCCGACAACGCAGAAGATGCCAAAGATTTCGATTGTTTCCAGCCCAACAAGCGCGGATGTCAACGTGGATGGCAACTTTGTCGGAAATACTCCGTCACGCCTCGACTTGCCGGATGGCGCCCATACCATAACAGTTTCGAAAGACGGCTATAAAACGTGGGAGCGCAAGCTGATGGTGACGGACGATCCAGCCAATTTGGATGCGGAGTTAGAGAAGCAATAATTTGCAGTCGCAAGCCGATTTAGCGGGACAGTCCAGCCACCGTCCGCTGTTTCTACATCGGAACGGTGCCGTATTTCCGGGGATTTTTTCGCGCTTCGTCGCCAGCATTTCCAGGCGCGAATCAAATGCAATCGCGTCTCGCTGGACTTGATGACCGCATCGACATGGCCGCGCTCGGCGGCGACATAGAGATTGGAGAAGCGCTCGCGGAACTCCTCCACCTTTTCCTGGCGCGTGTCGGCAAGGACCTTCGCCTTGGCCTTTTCTGTGAAGGCGCGGCCCGACGGCCACACCGCCTGCGCCTGCCGCACGCTATCTTCCAGCTCTCGCCGGTAGACCACGTTGACCGCGGCCTCCGCGCCCATCACGGCAATTTCGGCGGTCGGCCACGCCAGGTTTACATCCGTGCGCAAATGCTTGGAACTCATCACGCAGTACGCTCCGCCATAGGCGTCGCGCGCAATCACGGTCAGCTTGTTGGGAAGGGTGGCCTCGGGCATAGGCGTAGAGCAGCTTGACCCTGTGGCGAATGATGCCGCCATGCTCCTGTTGCGTGCCGGGCAGAAAACAGGAAGGAGATTTGACAGTTCAGGCGGGTCGGATGGCTACAAGCACGGGGCTTTCGCGGAAGGCCAGGTTCGAATCACAAACCGACGCAGGCGACGTCACTACATTACGTGGCGATGGAACAAACAGTCTTCTTTTCTGGAAGGGCAGAGCCAACTGGCGACGGCGCATCCCAGCAGAATGCCGAGGCTGAGGCTCCCCATCACAAGGGGCAACATTGGCTCAATGGATTGCCATCCCATGCGAAAAGTTGCAAGATGCGTCCAACTCATAGCGCTGCTCCCGTGTTGAAGTTGATTCCTCTGTCTAGCTAGATTCCATTTTACGAACTTCGGTTGACTTTAGACCAAAAAAAATGAATCCAAAGCAGGTTTCTTGTAAAACGCCCTTGCAATCATGCAAAGCATAGGGAATCGTTGCGCTTGCGGCACTTTTAGGCGCACACTAATGGCGAAGGATTGGCGAAATCAATGGCGCCGTTGAGCCCAAATTCCGAGCGACCCGCGTCCTGTGTTTCCGCTGCGCCGCGCGTGCGCTGGTTGTTCCTGGACCTGAATTCCTACTTCGCCTCGGTCGAGCAGGAGACAGAACCCGGCCTGCGCAACCGGCCTGTCGCGGTGGTGCCGTTGATGGCGGACACCACCTTCTGCATTGCCGCCAGCTACGAGGCGAAGGCCTTCGGCGTGACGACTGGCACCCAGGTGGGCGAAGCCAAGCGGATGTGTCCGGGACTGGTGCTGGTGGAGGCGCGGCACGAACTGTATGTCGATTATCATCGCCGCGTGGTCGAGGCGGTGGAAAGCTGCGTGCCGGTTTCGTCCGTGCGGTCCATCGACGAAATGGCCTGCGAGTTGATCGGTCGCGAGCAGCCGCTGCTGGCCGCCATGGATTTGGCGCGGCGAATTAAAACCACGATTCGCGAACAAGTGGGGAGCACGCTCCGCTGTTCGATCGGCCTGGCGCCGAACCGATACCTGGCCAAGATCGCCTCCGACATGGAAAAGCCGGACGGCCTGATCGCGCTGACCCGCGACTTGCTGCCCCATGCGTTGCTGCGCCTGAAGCTGCGTGACCTGGTCGGCATTGGCAGCCGAATGGAACGTAGACTCAACAGCCACGGCGTGAAAAGCATGGAGGACCTGCTGGCCATGAACGCCGAGCAGCTAGGTCAAGCCTGGGGCGGAGTGCAGGGCGAGCGGCTGTGGCATTGGCTGCGCGGCGAAGACTTCCACGATGCCGAGCTGGAACATGCCAAATCCATTGGCCACGAGCATGTGCTGGGGCCGGAGTTGCGCACGCTGGAAGGCAGCTATGCTACCGCGCATAAACTGCTGCACAAAGCTGCGATGCGTTTGCGCATGCAGAAGTTGTGGGCCGCGGGTATTTCGCTTTCCTTGCGATTTACGGTACCGAAAAACGCGGCGACTGGGAAGCACGGATCGGGAATTCCGCAACAGACATGGACTGAGCAGTTGCGGCTGGTGGAATGCCAGGACCCGCAAACCCTGATTGAAGGGCTGCGAAAATTGTGGTCGATGCGCCCCACTGGATCGCTGTACGAAAAGCCATTTCTGGTCAGCGTCACGCTGATCAACCTGGTTCCGGACGCGCTGCACACGCTCAGCCTCTTCAGTGCGCTCGACCGCGAAGGCAGCCGAGACCAGTTGGCCGCGACCATGGACCGGCTCAACCGGAAATACGGGACCGAGACGCTCTACTTCGCCAGTATGCATTTGGCAAAAGCGGCAGCTCCGACACGCATTGCCTTCCACACCATTCCGGACTTGTTTTAGCCCAAGTTCGTCACGAACTGACAGGTTCAGGCTATTTTGACCTGTTGGAGGGAAGCAAGTCCTGTTGGCTCAACAGTGCGATTTGAAAATGCGATGGAGTGCAGGCCTACCCTCTTGCAAGCCGCCAGAGGTCGTGGCACGATCCTCGCAGAATGTATCTGCGTCCGCACAGCCGCGGCAAAGACGGCAAGGCCCACGCGTACTGGTCGCTGTTGGAAACAGTGCGCACGGCGGATGGACCGCGCCAAAAAACGCTCTGCTATCTGGGCGAGTTGAACGGTTCGGCGCAGGCGCGCTGGGTGAAGACGGTTGAAGTCTTCAACGAGCAGGGCGATAGGCGGCAACTGAAACTGTTCCCGCCGCATGTGGCGGCGCCGGAGGGCGATCCGCAGGTGGCGCGGGTGCTGCTGAACGAAGTGCGCC
>JAJYVR010000181.1 GCA_021791935.1 Acidobacteriota bacterium | reverse complement strand
ATGCAGGGGAAGCATACATCTTCTGCCGCCACGGCGTGGACCCGCAACTGTATCTCACCCAGCTGCCGACCAACTTGCCCACAGTTCGAATGAACGAGCTATCCGCATGGCTGCCGGACCAGTGGAAACTACTTCAGCACGCAAGGCTGGCCAGCCTGCAAAACCACTCCACACCAACTTTGTAGAACCTGTGGTTCGCGTAGCGCTCACGAGAAATTCTTGTGCCCGCAGGCAAGAAGATCGGCATCGACCGTCTGGGCAGGCATATGTTCCGGCACAGCTATCGTTCGATGCTGGACGCTTGCGGCGCTCCGATTGGCGTACAGCAAAAACCGATGCATCATGCTCAGGTGCCCGTCACCATCGGCACAGTCCGCGTTCCCGGCATCAAAATCCAGGGCACGCGGACCATCCGCCTGCTGGAAGTCCTGCTGCATGGCGGCAACACCGTTGGCGGCTCGACGGCCAAACAACTTCATGAAGCCGTCCTCACTACGTTCCAACTCACCGCGAAACAATACGGGTTGAACCATCTCCGCTACGATCTGCGCAAGCTCAAAGGGCACGGCCTGCTGGAACGCGATGGCCGCCGCTACGCCTACCGTCTCACCGCCAAGGGTGTGCATGTCGCGCTGCTGTTTCTGTTCTTCCACAAGCGGCTCTGCGGCCCGCTGGCCAACAGCCGCTTTCATCACAAACCCGACCCGGCCAGCCGACCGAACAGCAAACAGGTTCAACCCCAGGCCGCCAGCCTTCAAACTGATCAAGAAAAGCCGAGAGGCAGGGTCTTCCTGGAAGCGCACGACCCTCGCCTGCCGGTCGTGCGTCTTGCCATCGAGATACTCGAAAGCGATCCCTTCGCGTTCGAGACGCAAGCGGACGATCGCCAGCAGACTGGTAAATTGCGAGAAGACCAGCGCCTTGTGCCCCTCGTCGAGGACCACGCGCAGTTGCTCCAACAGCACGTCGAGCTTGGCGCTGGAGGCTTCCAGATGTTTGGGATCGAGGAGCCCGGGATGGCAGGCGGCTTGCCGCAAATGCAGCAATGCTTCCAGTACCTGGATTGTTGACCTCTCCAGTCCTTCATTCTGAATCCGCCGGAGCAACGAATCGCGATAGTGCTGGCGCAACTCGGCATAGAGCTTGTGTTGCCCAGGCTCCATCTCACAATAGATCGTCTGCTCATACTTCGCGCTGCACCTCGCGGCCTCTGTCCTGTTGCGGGCACTCAATTCGGTGGAGGGGAAGCTGCAGCGCGGGGCTGGAAGCCAACCGGGTTTCCCGCAGGGCGAATTCGTGGGCGGCGGGCGTGAAGGGTACTTGTCTCTACGATCCGCAGTTGGCCTGCAAGGCAGCAAGGCGGGGGCGCGACGGTCGCTGTCGACATATGCTTGCGGTATCACTACCGTAATAATGAAAGAAATGTCCGAACATGAACAAACCTCAACGATCCCAACATGCCGAAGACCTGGAGCGCTGTGAGCGACGTTGCCTTGCGTTGAAGCGCGAGTTCCAGCACCTGGAATGCTTCTGCAAAGGGACGGCACTTCGCCGGGCGGTGAAGCGCGGAAAAGCCTATTGCGCCTGTCACGACGATCCCGCCAAGCGGCACGGACCTTATTTCGAGTGGACGTATAAGGCCAAGGGAAAAACGGTCGAGGCGAAACTCACTCCAGAAACAATGCCCGTCTATCGGGCCGCTTCCAAGGAGCACCAAAAGCTCAAGCTACTTCCGGACCGCATGGAGCGCCTGTCGCAAACCGTCCTGCGACATCAGGCCAAATTGGCCCAATCCACGCCCCCCAGCCGATCGTAAAACCCGGGATATCTTCATGTCCCGCCTTCTCCGTCCCACCGGAAGCCATTCGATCTTGCCTGACCCATTCAGTTTATGCGCGTTAGCCGTCGTTCTAAAGTAGCCACTCCCTTTTGAATAGAGATCGAAGTCGACGAGCTGGCGGGGTTGAAATTGGAATCGCCGCTATAGGCCGCCCCTACCGGATATGTGCCTACATTCCAACCCGAAAAACCAGTTGCACTTGCAGTCCCGCCACTGAGGCCTACTGTTGTCTACGCTCCACCGTTCGACGTGAAAGCGACTGTACCAGTCGCTCCGCCGCTGACGCTGGCCGTGCAAGCGGTATTCTGCGAGCCGTATGTGATTGGGTTCGGACTGCACGAAACCGAAATACTCGGCGTCGCCTTGTTAATGACGACGGTGACCGGTGTGGCGCTGACACTATTGTTGTTCGCATCTCCGTTGTACGTGGCGGTGATGACATAGCTGCTGGCCCCGAGACCATTGAACCCCACTAGGGATGCGGTCCCCAATACATTCCCGTTCCACCATACGGATACAGTGCCGGTCGCTTCGCCGCCCACGGCTGCGGTGCAGGTGGCGGTCTGTGTGGCCCCGGCCTGATAGGGGATTGGGTTCGGCGAGCAGGAGACGGAGAGGGTGGGGGTGACCTTGTTGACCGTTTGTGTTACTCCGCCAGAGGTCGCCCCGTTGTAGTTGCTATCGCCACTGTACGACGCTGTTACCGTATAGGAACCGGCCGCAAGCGTGGAAGTGGAAATCGATGCAGATCCATTCGAAGCGGCAACGGTGCCGATGCTCGTCCCACTCACATAGAACGTGATGGAGCCTGTCGGATAGACGCCAACCCCGACAGGCTGGGCCGTAGCGGAAAAAGTCACGCTCTGCCCGTAGGTAATGGTTGGATTGGAACTGCTAAGAACGACAGAAGGGGTTGCTTTCGATACCGACAGCGTGGGGCCTGGAACCGCAGATGTTCCACAGCTTGTAATTTCTGTGACGGTCGTGGTGTATGTGCCAACGGGTACAGTAATACTTGTAGTTCCTCTGCCAGTAATCAGAGTGCCGCCCGTAGAAAAGCCTGCCGGATTCGACGTGATTGTGTAACTCCAGTCTCCGCTGTTGAGAGAACACGATGTAGCAATCGTGCAAGTTGCACCCGTCCCATAAGAAAACCCTGTAGGACTGCATGTTGCGCCGGTCGACCCCGATGCCATGGGCCGCAACGTTGACCTGGAAAAGGCAGGGCCATCGCTGACGGACAAATTGGCAATCTGCGTTTGGGTAGGGGCCCCACTCCCCGTTGGCGTCATGATCGCGGTCACTTGATAGGTCCCGCTTGCCGGGAATGTGAGTGGACTGCTGTAGGTAACGACATCCTGCTCTATGGAAACTGGATAGCTCCCAGAGAGCCATCGGGCGCGCAATCCCCGCTCCACGATGTTCCGTTCCACGTACAACGGCTTTGGCTCCAGGAAGAAAGAGCCATCGTCGGCGTCGACGCCGTTCCTTGACCAACGGTCGTCGAATTTATCTGAAAGCTCACTGAAACGGGGAACCCGTTTTGCGTTGCAACTGGGCCGCCGGACGGGGCAGCAACGCTCGATACCACTGTGTAAGCGGTATTTGCCGACAATCCACTGGTGCTGCCGGGGACGGAAGGCGCGGACAATGTATAGGAACTTGCCGTCGAACTTCCGGTGTCTCCTGCGGCGGGGACGCCACTTATGGGAGTTGCAGGCGCAGGAAGATGCAGCGATCCAGTGCCCGCAGGCAGGGAGACGCGCATCATCGTACGAACATCGCTGTTCGACACAAGGTTTACCGGTGCGCGACTGACCGGGCTTGACATCTGCGGCCCGCTGCCTGAGTTCGTACCCGCTGCATCGCCAGCCAGGACCACGGAGGCATATTGTTTTGCTCCGGCATTATCAGGGTCGCCTGCGTAGGTCACCGTGAAATGGTTGTTTCCCGGCACGCCAGGAAACGTGAAGTCGGCCGACCCGTTCGTAAGGGTTACGTTCACCGGATTCCCGTTCGCATTCAGGGTCATTTGCCCAGTTGGTATCGCGCTTCCTTGGACGGAAGAGACCTCCGCATGGATATCTACCACCGGCGTACCGCTCGACAAGTCCATCTGGGGAGTCAAGACAGTGGCAACCTGGGCGTGGGTGCGCGACATAGGAGTACCTGACGCGCGCGCGCGCGTCAGGTACTCCTATGTCGCGCATTCCCCCATCTGAAGCGAAATCAGCTTTGACGCCGCCGCTCAGGGGATTAGAATCTCCACATATAAGCGGCCATATTTCGATCGGTTGTCACGTGCTGCAGGAGCCATGAAAAGCGATGTATGAGCGGCGGGTGCGGGTACGATATTTTTTATCGATCTGGTTGTTTGTGCTGAGTGGAGTGGCGTTTTTAGACCGGACGAACATATCGATCGCAGGGCTGCAAATCAGCCGGGAGTATGGCTTAGGGAACCAGCGGCTGGGTTGGATCTTCAGCGCGTTTCTGATCGGCTATGCGGGATTCCAGTTGCCTGCGGGATGGCTGGCGGCGCGCTTCGGACCGCGGCGGATATTGACCCTGGGGGTGCTGTCCTGGGGCGTAGCGACGTCGTTGACAGCGCTTCTGCCGTCGAACATCGGACACGCCATGGCGTTGCTGATCGGGTTGCGGTTTGCTTTGGGCGCGGGGGAGTCGGTGATTTATCCGGCAGCGAACCAGTTCGTGGCGCGCTGGATTCCGCTGCACGAGCGCGGCGTGATTAATGGATTGATCTTCGCCGGGGTGGGAGCGGGCAGCGGCTTGACGCCACCCCTGCTGAACTGGCTGATCACACATCACGGCTGGAGGGCGGCGTTTTGGTTCAGCGCGGTGGTGGGCTTTGCGGCAGGCATCGTGTGGTGGCTGATCTCACGCGACCGCCCGGAAGAGCATCCGGGAGTGGATTCGGCGGAGTTGCGGGAAATTCGCGATGGGATGGAGTTCCATGCCGGAGGCGCGGAACGCAAGGGGATCGACTGGCGAGCGATCTTTCATCGCCGAGATCTGCCGGTGCTGATGGCGGGGTATTTCAGCTTTGGGTATATTGCGTGGATTTACTTCAGCTGGTTTTTTTTGTACATGGCGCAGGTGCGGCATGTGAATTTGAAGTCGAGTGCGAATTATGCCATGCTGCCGTTCCTGTCGATGACGGTGTGCTGCCTGCTGGGCGGAGTGATGAGCGACCGGATGACACGGCGCTGGGGGCTGCGGGTGGGCCGATGCGGACTGGCGGCGGGCTCGCTGGTGGCGACGGCGGTCTTTCTGGTGCTGGGATCGCAGGTGCGGAACGTGGAGTTGGCGGGAGTGATCCTGGCCGGAGGTGCCGGGGCGCTCTACATCTCGCAGAGCTCATTCTGGTCGGTTTCGATCGACATTGCCGGGCATAATACCGGCGTCTTCTCCAGCATGGTGAACATGGGCGGACAGATCGGCGGCGCGGTAACCGCATCGCTGACGCCGTGGATCGCGGTGCGCTACGGCTGGACCACGTCGTTTGCGGTAGCGGCGGTGCTGGCCGTGTTCAGCGCTGTCTGTTGGACGACCGTCCATCCAGAAAGGCCACTGTAGCAGCCGGAACTCGCCCCGCTGCATCAAGGATAGTGAAAATTCTTGTTGCAGTCCGAACAATTCTGTGTTGCTGTAGACGAAACGCAGCGATCTGGATGCGGCAGGAGTGCGTTTCCATCGGTGGTTGTTCTTCTAATGAATATTGATTTTGACATCAAGCAGTCCTGGTATCTCTACCTGGCGGTCGTCCTGTTCTGTATCTGGGTGCCTGTCTATCTGTTCCGGCGTCACGTTCAGCAGATGAAGGGACGCATCGGCATCGTGCTAGAAGAACGAAGTCGCATTGCGCGGGAATGCCATGACACGCTGATGGCTGGTTTTGCTGCAATTTCCTGGCAACTGGAAGCCACAGCCAAGATATTTAAGGATGGCGCCCTCGACGCAACCCCCGCGGCTAAATCCTGCGAACTGGCCCGCAGCATGGTCTCCCACTGCCAAGCCGAGGCCCGGCGAATCATCTGGGATCTCCGGGACACGAATGAAGTCACGAGTCTTTTGTCACAGGCGCTTCGACGCGCCATTAGCGCCAATCACAGCCAGAGAAAGATCGTAACCACGCTTGACGTCGAGGGCGAGGAGATTCCGCTCGCTCCCGGCTGTGTGCACCACCTAGTCTGCATCGGCCAGGAGGCTGTGACCAACGCGATGCGCCACGCGGAACCGAACAATATTGCGGTTCATTTGAAATACGAGGTCGACGCGCTAAGCCTATCTATTCAAGACGACGGTTGCGGATTCCATCTACCCCACATGCCTGCATCGCGTCCCGGCCATTTCGGTATCGCCGTGATGGAGGAGCGCGCGCGCAAGCTCGGAGGCACATTCCGACTCCAGACTTCCGATGGCATGGGCACGGAAGTTGCCGTGAAGGTCTCTTTTAATGCCGTACAACAGGCAGTAAATCAGGAGCACCATGTGATCCGGTGGATAGGCGTATGAAGCAGATTAAAGTCTTGCTGATCGAGGATCACTTCCTTGCGCGGATCGCCCTGCATTCAGTCCTTGAAGGCCATAGCCAGATACAGATCATCGGTGAGGCAACCGACGGCGAATCGGGTCTGCAATTGTGCCGCAAGCTGAGCCCCGACGTCGTTGTGCTCGATCTGCGCCTGCCTCTCATGAGCGGATTTGAGCTCATTGTGCAGCTCCGCAAGGAACTGCCGAGTATCCGGATCGCGGTACTCTCCAATTACGGCGGCAGCGAAGATATTTACCGCGCGGTGCGCTCGGGCGCGATGGCGTATCTTACCAAAGACGCCAGCGGCCAGCAGTTGGTCGATGCCATCCAGCAGGTTCATCGCGGGCTGCGCTACTTTCCGCACGTCACGCTCGATCGTCTCGTCGAGCGCATGCCGGCCGTCGATCTTACGCCGCGCGAAATGGAAGTTCTCGACTGCATCACCCGCGGCTATAGCAACCGCGAGATCTCCGAAAAGCTCCATATCGCCGAGAAAACCGTCCGCATCCACGTAAGCTCACTGCTCGATAAAATGGGCGCGCGCGATCGAACCCAGGCCACCATCTACGCGCTGCAGCGCGGCCTCGTGCATTTCGATTAAGCCTTGTTTCCCGTACACCCTTTAGTACTACAGTTGTAACTATAAATGATAGACTGAAAACGCTCAGGCAGGCTCTCCGCGTAGGCGATGGAGAAAACGATCCGAGGTTGGAAGGACGAGTTGACGGGCGCGCATCGGG
>JAJYVR010000180.1:2319-7158 GCA_021791935.1 Acidobacteriota bacterium | reverse complement strand
GGAGCAGCGGAGTTCCCGGCGTCGCCAACGTTCCCGGATCGGCCATGCGCGCCGTGACGATCCCACTAAAAGGAGCGCGCAGTTGCATGTATCCAAGCTGGGTCCGCGCGCCCGCCACGGCCGCTTTCGCCTCGTTGCTCTGCGCTTCCAACGCCTGCAGTTGCAGCGCCGATGCCTCGGAGCGCTTCTCGACCTCGTCAAATTCCTGCGGGCTCACGCTCTTTTCGTTTTTCAATTCCCGATAGCGCGCCAGCGTCCCCGCCGCCAGCGCGGCATTGGCCTGCGCCGCCATCTGTTGCTTCTCGACCGCCATCTGCGCGGCCGTTGCGCGGCCCACTGCGGAACGCATCGCCGCGTCGTCCAGCGTCACCAGCAACTGCCCCGCGCGCACCCTGTCGCCCGCCTGCACCAGCACTTGGCGGATCGTCCCCGGCATCTGCGCGGAGATCGTGGCCGTTTCCTTGGCATGCACCGTTCCCGTCGTGCGAATCGCCTGAGGCAACTGCTGCTGGGTGCTCTTGACCACCTGCGCCTGTGCCGTGGGCGGCGGTTGCAGTGCCGGTTGGCTGCTGTGGCGGCAGCCCAGCAGCAGCACGGGAGTCAATAGAAGAAAAGAGGCTAGCGCTGGCTTCATTGCAGGTTCTCCGCGGTATCGGGGGTAAGGGTCCCGGTTGAATACATCAGGGCCGCATACGCAACCGTGTTTCCGTAAACGGCGCGCCAATAATCGTTCTGGCTCTGCCGCTGCGCATCTTCGGCGCGCAGCAGATCGGTCATCGTGGCCAGTCCCGCCTTGTAGCGGTTCTGCAGGATTCGCAGGCTCTCCGCCGACTGCTCCATCGATGCCTGCGCCGTCGCCACAATGCGTTCGGCGGTCTGGTGCTCGGTCCAGGCTCGGTTGACCGCAAGACGAATCTGCTGTTCCTGGGCCTGCGCCTGCGCTTCCGCTTTCTGCTGCGCGGCCCGTTCCTGCGCCAGTTGCGCGCGTTTCCCCAGGGGCAAAATGTCTAGATTGAGTTGCACTCCGGCCACCCAATTGTTGCCGCCATTGCCGGCGAAGGTGGGTTTGTCCATTTCCCAATTGCCATAGGCGCTGATGGTCGGAGCGAAGCTATCTTTCGCCGCCTTCGCGCCCGCGGCATGAAAATAAGTTTGCTGTTGCAGGGCCTTCAGGTCCGGCCTCGTCTTCAATGCGCTGGCAATGTCGTCCGCCAGGACGCCATTGGGAAAGCTGCGCGCCTCGATCGGCTGCAGCGTCGCGCGCGGGGAACTGGCGTCGTCGCCCATGGCTGTTTCCAGCTCCGACCATGCCACGTCGGCATCGCCCTCCGCGGCAATCCGCGCCTGCTGCCGCTCGGAAAGGTTCACTTGCGCAACCAGCATGTCCGAATCCACCGCCAGTCCCGCGTGTACCTTTGTTTTCGCGTCCGCCAGCAGGGCCTCCGCCGTGGTCTGTTCGTGCTGCGCGACATCGACTCGTCGCTCGGCATACAAAACCGCCTGATACGCCTGCACCACCCGCAGCACGATCGCCTGGTTCGCTTCGTCGCTCATCGAGGACGCGCTGCCCGCCGCAAACCTCGCGCCTTTGATCTGCTCCTGCGTGCCGAGCCAGTTGAACAGCATCCACGAGCCTGCGAACCGCGTGGCAAAGTTGCCCACCGGTGTTGGCCGGTTCAAGCTGTTCAGCGCGAAATCGCTCTGCGTAAATTGCTGTTGCCGCAGCCGCGTCCCGAACACGTACACAGGATCGTTGCCCCGCGAAATGTCTTCGGTAAAGTTCAGGCGCGGCAGCAGTCCCGTGCGGGCCTGGCCCACTCCGGCTTCAGCCATCTTCAAATCGGCCTGCGCCATCGCCGCCTGGGGATTTTTTCCCAGGGCCTGGTCGATCGCCTGCCGCAACGTCAGCGACGGTCCTTGTCCCGAGGATGCCGGCGGCCCTTGCGCCCTGGATGGCTGCTGGGCTGCAACCGTCAGCCACGCGATGCCCGCCAGCAGGGCCATCGCCTTGCGCGCACGACTTCTTCGTCCCATCGCCTGAATCCCTTTCTCTTGGGCGTGTTCAGTCGAATAAAGACCGTGAGTCGGCAAAGCGTTACAGCTTTTGCAAAGTATTTTTTTGCGGTCCTTCAGGATGCTGCCGTAGCCGGCGCCTTGGCAACGCCGCTCTTAAGCAGCCGTAGATACTCTTCGGCAAGTACCCGCCGCAGCGACGCGCAGGTGTCGCTGTCGAACGGCATATTCAGTTTGCGGCACCGGTCGATCGCCAGCTTCAGGTCGGAGAGAAACGCGATGCATGCCGGGCAAGCGTCGATGTGCGCCTGCAATTGCGCGCAACTCTTCTTCTCCATCCGCCCATCCAGATATTCGGAAAGGTTTCCGAATATCTCCATGCACTCCCGCGGACGTTGCTGCGCGGATTTCTTCTTGCGGTGCGCGGCAACCGGTTGCGGATTCAATAACTTCTCCATCTCTTTGCGCAGCAGCAGCCGCGCCCGATGCAGCCGCACCCGCACCGTCCCAGGCTGCAGCGAAAGTACGGCCGCCACCTGCTCCGTGTCCAGTTCCTCCATGTCGTGCAGCACCAGGACGAGCCGATATTGCGGAGGAAGTTGCAGGATCGCCGTGTGTACCAGAAGATGGGCCTCGTTGCTCAAGGTCTGTTGTTCCGGGCTGCTTGAAGCCGCTGTCAGCAGCGCGCTCAACTCTGCGCCGTCGGGCAGCATGTCCTCCAGCGCAACTGTTTTACGGTGCGATTGTTTCTTTCGATTGCGCCAGCAGCGGTTCCTCGCCGCCGTGTACAGCCAAACTGACAGCGCTCGCGGGTCTTCGATCTTCGCCAGATGCGGCAGCGAGCTCACCAGCACGTCCTGCATGGTGTCTTCCGCGTCTTCACGGTGCCCGCAGATCTTCATGCTGAAGGAGAACACCGTCCCCTGCAGCAGCCGCAGGGCGTTTGCGACGCTCGCGGGGTCCTTCTGGAGTAAATGAATTGCCTCTTGCAGGTCGGGACGCATTTTCCTCGGTGCGGCAGCTCGCGTGGAACGCTGACTCAATTCTATTCCACGGCCCGCTGCAAACAGCGCCGACACACGCGATATAGGTCGCGTAAAAACCGGGCGCCTCCCACACCTTTTTGTGCAGGGAGTGTTCCCAGCCTTTCACCTCGCCATAGGGCCCAGGCGCTGGCCAGTGAGATGGCGGTCGTTCCCAGCACGGCGGCGTTTACCATCAGCAGCAGAATGGCGTTGCGCGCGAAGTGTCCCAGCGCAGGCATTACCGCGCCGGCAAATTGGGCCGGGTCCTGGAAGGAGATGCCATGCTGGTATCCGTAGTTCCCGACCAGCATCATCGCGCCGGCCACGCTGACCGTGAAGATGGCCCCGATCAGGGTGTCCAGACGCGCCCACTTCAAATCCGCAAAGCGCAGCCGTTTTTCCGCCACGCAGCTCTGCTGGAAGAAGAGCTGCCAAGGCGCGATGGTTGTGCCCACGATGGCGATGACCAGGAAAATAAGACTGCTGGAGATGCCGCCGGAGGGCATGGTCGGGACCACCGTGCTGCGTACCACCGAGCCCCAATCGGGATGCACCATAAAAGCCAGCGCAAACCAGGTCAGGTCCATCAGGCAGAGCACGATGACAATGCGTTCCCAGCGGAGATAGCTGCCGGTGACGACCATCAGCGTCAGGCCAAGCGCCGACACCGGCACCGCGATGAATGGACGGACGCCCATCGCGCTCAGCGCCAGCGAGATGGCCGCAAACTCCGTGATGAGCGTCAGAAAATTGACCAGCAGCAGGTCGAAGAGAGAGAAATGTCCCCACCACTTGCCGAAGCGCTCGTAGATCATGGCGGCATGGCCTTTGCCGGTCGCAATCCCCAGCCGCGCCACCATCTCCTGCACGAAATAACAGATGGGCAGCAGCACAACCAGTATCCTGAGCAGGTGCAAACCATACTGGCCGCCCGCCTGCATATACGTGGAGACTGCGCCCGCATCGTTGTCCGCCTCCATCACGATCAGGCCAGGGCCAAAGACCATCAGGAAGGTGAGCAGATGTTTCTGCCATCTGTGGCGGACGGCAACGCCCTTGGCCGCAGGCGGGGCGACAGCTTCGATTTCTGCCACATCTAGGCGCACAGGCGTGTTTTCCCGCGTGTCTCAATGGATGCGGCATGCACGATGCAATCCGCGGGATAATGCCTGTCCTCAATCCAGACACAGGTGAGCGGCGTCCTGGGGTTGCCTGTCGGCACCCAGACGCAGATCAAGCGGCCCGCCTCGCGGACAGGGAAAAGGACAGTGTTGCTCATGGTTCCTCCTTGTGCGGTCCGTGCAGGCGCGACCGTATCCAGCGCCATGGGGCGCGGAACAGGACGGCGGCACGAAGCATCGGTTCGGGAGGGGGTGAGTCTGGCTGTTGAAGCTGGCTCACGCGCTCAAATCACAGGTCGTATGATGTGACGAGCGGTGAGAGAATCGTCTGCAGACGGACTAGAGGCGATTGTCTGAGCGCTCATCGCAACACAGGAAGGATCTCCAAGTACTCGGAGGTTCTTGCGCGGATTCTTTGCTCATAGAGATGTTTGGTTCTTCTGTGGGCGCAATTGCCCCACCACCAATGTTGTATCATAACCCCCTAGGATATAGTCAAGGGAAGCATGACGCTGCTGGAGAAAGAAAAACAGAAGCTGGTTGCCCGCATCAAACGCATCCGCGGACAGGTGGACTCCATCGAGCGCTCCCTGAGCGCGGGAGACGATTGCGCCGACGTGCTGATGCTGCTGGCCAACGTGCGCGGAGGAGTCAACAGCCTGATGGCCGAGGTGCTGGAA
>JAJYVR010000180.1:0-2309 GCA_021791935.1 Acidobacteriota bacterium | reverse complement strand
CCTACCTGAAGTGAAGTCAGTGTGGCCGAGGAACGGAGCGAAGGGCGGCGAGAACGGTTCTCTTGGTCGGCCACAAGAACGCGAGCAGTCCAAGTCGAACTCGTATCGCGCCCGGACGTTCTGCAAACGCAATCGGACGGAATGCATTGTGGGCATCCGACTGGGCTCCAATGGCAGCGCTTCGCTGCTGTCTCAGTTCTGAATCCGCGCCGCGAATCGTCTTTCCTGGAACAAGATCGACGGTCTTTCACTGGGCTCGATGCAGCATGGAAAGGCCTGAGGCCCGCTAGCAAGGCAGACTTCAGGCCATTTCCTACTGCCCGTGGATGCCTGCGTTATTGCCCCGGCTGGGCGTCAGGTCCCATGCCGCCGGGCCCGTTAAGACCGAAGCGGCGGTGCTGGAAAAACTGCTGCCGCATTTCCTGCAGCTTCAGCTTTTGGTCCGGCGTCAGCGCGTCGCGCATGTCCAGATGGAAATTGACTGCGGCCTTTGCCTGCGCCAGGCGCGCGGCACTGATTTCCTCCAGCTTGCTGTTGATCGCGCTCCTGTCGGGTGTCTCGGCGGAGACCAGTTCTCTTAATTCCAGCTTCTTCACCTGCAGGTCGGCCCGATTGCGAATTTCCGCTTTGCGGAAGTCGAATGTCTCGGTACGAATCTTCTGCGCCTGTTCCGGCGTCATGCCGATACGTTCCCGAAAGGTGGGATTGTTGACCAGACGCGCCAGCATGAATTCATGATGGCGATGCATTCTTCCCCAATCGCCGCGGTCCCACGGACCGGGTCGATTCATCGGCTGCGGGTGTATGCCCTGATGCGGGAACTGTTGGTTCGGCCCGGCCTGCGATTGTGCGGGTGGGGGTGCGGGGGCCGGCGCGGCGTTCTGGCCAAAGGCCAACGGCAACGATACGGCGAGCGTAACGAGAGCGAGCGCAACTTTCGAGTGAATTCGCATTTCTTCTTCTCCAGTGTTCAAGTACATGCTGTGATCGGGTTGATTTTCATCCTCGGACAAAGTCCGACGTTCCTGTAGACGCGACAGTCGTGGGGGAGTTTCGCTCGCGACATCGCACCTTCTTTCACTTTCCAATCGTCTAACTCTTAAGCCCAGTTTCGCGGCATCGATATTCCAAGGGAGCTTGGCCGCGCAATCCTCTGCACTGGCTGTGTTGAAGACGGGTCTGTCGCCAGCCAGGTTTCAACGGCCGGGGGATTGTACAAGTGGGTGACCGCAGTCACATGGCTGCAAGATCGCTTCCGTTTATGCTATGAAGAAAGAAGCCTATGAAAACTGTGTTTGTTGTGGGCGCAGGCCCAGCGGGATTGTTCGCCGCCCAGAAAATTGCCCTGTCCGGTCACCAGGTGTTCCTTTTCAATCGGGACATCAAGCCTGGCGGGCTCGCGGAGTATGGGATTTATCCACTGAAAGACAAAATGAAATTTGGACTGCGCAAGCAGTTTGCCAAGGTCCTGGGGCTGCCCAACGTCCATTATTTCGGCCATGTCAAGGTCGGCGAGCAGGGGGACCTGACGCTCGCAGACCTGCGCGCGATGCAGCCTTCCGCCATGGTGTTTGCCTGCGGCGCCCAGGGCTATAACGCGCTTGGCCTTCCCGGCGAAGACAGCCGTGGCGTGTATTCCGCCAAAGACTTTGTCTACGCTTACAATCGACTGCCTCCCTACGCGTCCATGGACTTCTCCACGGGCAAGCGCGTCGCCATCGTCGGCATGGGCAACGTCGCCGCGGACATTATGCGCTGGCTCCTGAGAGACGATCCGGAGCGCCAGACCGAAGAAGTGATCGTAGTGGCGCGCCGCGGCCCCTATGAGGCCAAGTTCGACAAAAAAGAAATCGAGTATGTGGAGGAGTACATACAACGCGAGGATTTTCTTCGCGAACTGGACCGAATCCGCGAGACCTGCGGGGCCTGCAACCAGGACCTGTCCCCGGAGAAGCTGGGCGATGCCACGTTTCCATTTCTAAAGAAGAGTTTCCCCGCCGAGCCGCGTCCCAAGCTGACGTTCCGCTTCCTCTCCTCGCCGAAGGAGATACTCGCCGGACCTGATGAACGCATCGACAAGCTTGTTGTCACGGAAAACAACCTTGCCCTCCGCGCCGACGGCAGCACGGCGGCGCGCGCAACCGACAGGACGGCAGTGCTCGATGTGGACACATTGATCTTTGCCATCGGCGACAAACACGATCCCTCCGTAGGTCTGCCCATGGGGCCAGACGGTTACGCCACCAAGCCCGGCCCCGAATCCATGAAAGAGCCCGCCTACGAAGCATGGGACCCGGCGGCCAATGAAT
>JAJYVR010000179.1 GCA_021791935.1 Acidobacteriota bacterium | reverse complement strand
CCAAGACGAAGTTCGACAGCACGGATTTTCGCAGCATCGTGCCGCGGTTCAGCGAGGAGAATCGCGCGGCGAACCAGGCTCTGGTGGATGTGGTCCGCTCGTTTGCAGCGAAGAAGAAGGCGACTCCGGCGCAAATCGCGCTGGCATGGCTGCTGGCAAAAGCGCCGTGGATCGTGCCGATTCCGGGGACGACAAAATTGGAGCGATTGGAAGAGAACCTTGGGGCGGTGAGGATTGAGTTGAGCGGCGACGATGTGCGCGACCTGGAAGAGGCGTCGTCCAAGGTGAAGATCGAAGGCGCACGTTATCCGGCGTTCCATGCAGCGCTGGTTGGCCGATGAGCGAGAGTCAATATGAGGGCAGCCGCTGAGGACAACGAGTTTTTCCGTTCCCACTCAAGCCAACAGAGGGCTTGAATGGGCACCCGCTTCGGGGATGGAATGGGCGCTTCAGGAGTCGGGCGCTCGGGTTGCCAGGGGTCGATGGGATCGCGATGCAGGCGGCCCTCACGATTTTCCTGTTTTCCTGCTGACGGCGCAAGCCTTCGACCTTATCGAGGGCCGCCTGCCTTTGAGGTTTGGCCGCAGGCATATGCGACAGCCTTCATCTCTTCAATCACATTTTTACCAGCATCAGGAGAACTTACTGGAAGAAAAAATGCCTTGGTTTTTCCGGCAAAGTCCAGCCAGCCATTTGTCGTCCTGGTTTCTACAATTGAAGAATCCCTGGTGTTGATCTTGAGCCACGTGAATGCGCATGAAGGTCTTGTGGCGCAGACTGAGTTTGTACCATTCGCGATCGAAGCAGGCGGAGCCTCGACGAGCGAAAGCGAATTTGCCAAGTTATGCGTGAGAGGAACATTCGCAGAATATAGTTCGTCATCCTCCAATGCGCCGGTTGGTTTCTGTTTAACAGTTCCGGAGAAGCGATCCGCCAGGATGAAATTGACATTCAAAGAGCATCCATTCAGCTTTGCTTCCTGAATAACTCCATAGACGGAACCCTGGTAGGTTACGGGCTCGTCCTCTGAGTCTACGTAGGACTGCGTGTAGAAGAGATAGGTGCCGGCGTGTTCTTCGGCCTGGAGAGTATCCAGCAAAGAACTTTCTGCAGGTGAAGCCGTCACACCTCCGATACCGTTTCCACTCTGGCAAAGAAGCTGTGGTCGAACATGAGCGACGATCAGCAGACAGGCGAACATCCAGCCGGAACCCTTTCGCAATTGCGTCCCCTTCCTCGCATCGGATAGCGGCGTTTGGGAGTCACCCGCCGACTTCAGGTATTCGGACCCGCGAATCACTCGCAGGGGAGTCGAGTATATGGATGACGTTTCTCCTCAGGATTGGTGAGCGTGCTGAGTACATGCATCGCAGGGTCGGGCATCCAGCAGCTCGTCAGGAGAAAGTACCCCACTCAAGCCAAAGGAGAGCTTGAATTGATGGGGCACTCAGGGCTGAAGCAACCGCGAGGTCTTTCGGTCGCCGCGGCGACCAGGCGGACGAACCTGGGGCACCCGGGACTTCTCTCGATTGCAACAAGAGAAATGCGCTAGCGCGGGCCTTCCCGCAGGGCGACATGCAGGCGGTCCCAGGTGATCTCCAGGGGCTCGGGCAAGACGCGGGTTTCGCCAATCACCGTCATAAAATTTGTGTCGCCGGACCAGCGCGGCAGCATGTGCATGTGTACGTGTCCGGTCACTCCAGCGCCGGCGGCCTTGCCCAGGTTCATGCCGAGGTTGATGCCATCGGGACGATAGATTTCTCTGAGGACGCGCTCCAGTTGCTGCGCCATGGCCATCATCTCCTGGGCCTCGGCGGCGTCCAGCCTGGCCAGCTCGGCGATATGGGCGTAAGGCAGGACCATGACGTGGCCGGAGTTGTAGGGGAAGGCGTTGAGGCAGATAAAGCAGTGCTGGCCGCGAGCGACAATGTTGGCGGCGCGGTCGGCTTGCGGGGAGGGCAGACCGGCGGCAACGGCATGGGCGGAGGCCGCGAGCAGATTGCAGAAGACGCAGCCGGTATCTCCAGGCCAGGCTGCCAGCTCCGATGGCACGCCCTGGCGGGTGGCGGAATCCAGCGTGCTGACATAGCGGTAGCGCCAGGGAGTCCACAGAATATCCATACCGGGAAGTATAGACGCGCGCAGACAGGCCCAGCATTCGCGAGTTTAAATTCCATCCACCATGAAAATACTAGACCTGAATCACAAGCTTGCCGATGTGGGCGTCTCCGGGCTGCAGCAGGGAGATGAACGCGCCGGGGGCCTTTTCGATGCCGTGGAGGACGGTCTCCTGATGCAGGACCTTTCCGGCGCGCAGCAGGGGGACCATTTCGGCCAGGAACGCAGGCATGCGGTGGAGATGGTCGGCCACCAGAAGTCCCTGGAGGCGCAAGCGGCGGACGATGACCTGGTGCAAATTTTGCGGCCCCGGGGCAGGAGCGTTATAGCTTGAAATGGCTCCGCACATCACGATGCGGCCATGGTTGCGCATGCAAGCCAGGGCGGACTCCAGCTGCGGCCCGGCAGTGTTGTCGAAGTAGACATGGAGTCCATCGGGCGCGGCGATTTCCAACTGCCGCAGCGGGTCGGATTCGCGATAGTTGAAGGCGCAGTCCACCTGCAACTGGTTTTTCAGATACGCGACTTTGGCCGCCGAGCCCGCGCTGGCGACGACCTGGCAACCGCGCAGCTTGGCCAACTGGCAGGCAACGCTGCCGACGGCGCCGGCCGCGGCGGAGATGAAAACAGTCTCATTCTGTTTGATTTTGGCAACGTCGTTGAGGCCGACCCAGGCGGTGAGGCCGGTCGCCCCCAGCACGCCGAGGTAAGCCGAGGGCGGCGCAACGGTGGCATCGATGGCGCGCAATTGCGATGCCTGGGCGATATAGTAATCGCGCCATCCGCAGAAACTCAGCACCCAGGCGCTGGGCGGGAAACCGGCGTCTCGGGACTGCACCACCTGTCCCACGGCGGCGCCATCCAGGGCCTTGCCGAGCGCGAAGGGCAGGATATAGGACTTGCCTTCATTCATGCGGCCGCGCATGTAGGGGTCGATGGAGAAAAAAGAATTGCGGACAAGGACCTCTCCCGGCTGCAGGTCGGGCAGATCGACAGTGACGACCGCAAAATTTTGCGGGGACGGTCCAGCTTGCGGACGAGACATGAAACGAATTTCTTTTGCCTGAAGTTTGCTGTTCGGCATGCAGGGCACCCTTCGATCGAGACGCCGGTTGCGCGCGAATCGGCTGCGCGGCGGTGAAATTTCCGCTCCTACGGCATTATCCGCTGTTCGCCGCGACAAGCAAACACGGGAACGTCTTTCATGTCATGTTGGACGGATTTCAAGGTGCGCGGGACAGATTCTATTTCACGGGGGCAACCATATCGACGCCATCGAGCCGGTGATCCGAATCACGCAATGCGCCGCGAAAGATCCCAGCGGACCGCGGTCAAGACGCGGTTCTCGTTGACACTATTTTCCACCGGTTGATATAGTTTAAGTGGAAGCGAAGCGGCCTAGGACTCATGCGCTCCGTTTCCCAATCCAGGGTTCCTTTTCTTCCCCGGCTCAAAATCTCGATCAGACCTGTTTTTTCAGGTACCGCCCGGAGGGTCGTTTTCCGACTTTCAGGCAATGGCACCGCCGACAGCATTTCGAGACCAAGGACGAGAGAGAGAAGCGCCCAGATTGCACGTCCGGCTGAGATGCCATTTCGACAGCCAGTCGCCGCGGCGACCGCAGCCGGCTTGAATGGACGATCTACGGTTTACCCCCGGGGTTTCCCAAGGGGAAGCTGGCGGTTGCCCGATGCGGAGCGCTAGCCGCCCCGTATGAGTCCGGAGCCTCCTGCCTTATGGTCGACGTCCTCAATCCCGAACACACTGCGAGCAAAACCCTGAACACTACATTGGAAGCCAACGAGACCGCAACCCTCGAGACGCAAATCGAAGCGCCGGAAAACAACCACCACATTTCTGCTGTGGCAGAAACCCAACCAGAGGAGCTGGAGCCATCCGAGCAGCTTCCGGACCTGGCCGCGGAGATGGAGCCGAGAGGCCCGCTCGCGGAAGCTGGGCCGGTCGTCGAACCGAGCGTATCGGCGCAACCCGCGGCAGGGCCGCAGGTTGCAGCCGAGTCCGCGGCAGCGCAGCCCGTCGCTGAAAGGCACGCTGTCTCCTCCCATGAGCATGAGGAGGAGATGGACTTTGGCGCGCTGCTGGAGTCGTTTGAGCACGAGCAGGCGGCGCAGGAAGCTGCCCAGGCGGTCGACGGCAACGTCGTCACCGGCACCGTGATCAAGCTGACCGACAAGCATGTCGTGGTGGATGTGGGCCTGAAGTCCGAGGGCCTGATTCCGATCGAGCAGGTGCTGGACCACACTGGCCAGCCGAAGTTGCAGCCGGGCCAGACGATTGAAGTGGTCGTCGAGCATGAGGAACCCTCCGGCAGCTACCTGCTGAGTTACGACAAGGCATTGCGCCACCGGGTGTGGGACGCCATTGAAAAGGCCGCCAATGACAAGACTCCCGTCCAAGGGCTGGTGGTGAGCCGCGTCAAGGGCGGGCTGACGGTGGACATTGGCATCAAGGCATTTTTGCCGGGCTCGCAAGTGGAGATTCGGCCGGTGCGCAATCTGGAATCGTACATCGGCCAGACGATTGAAGTCCGCGTCATCAAGCTGAACAAGAAGCGCGGCAACGTGGTGGTCTCCAGAAAAGAGCTGCTGGAGAATGAGGCCACGCTGAAGCGCACGCTGACGCTGGACCATCTGGAAGAAGGAACCATCCTGACCGGAACGGTGAAGAACCTGACCGAGTACGGGGCGTTTGTGGACCTGGGCGGCATTGACGGCCTGCTGCACGTCACCGATATGTCGTGGGGGCGGCTGACGCATCCGCGCGACCTGGTGAACGTGGGCGACGAGATCCAGGTGAAGGTGCTGAAATTCGACCGCGAGAAGCAACGCATCTCGCTCGGGTTCAAGCAACTGACGCCCGATCCATGGCTGGACGTGGCGGAACGTTATCCCATCGGCGCGCGCGTTCGCGGACGAATCCTGAGCGTCACCGACTACGGCGCGTTTGTGGAACTGGAACAAGGGATCGAGGGGCTGGTCCATGTGTCCGAGATGACCTGGTCGAAGCGCATGAAGCACCCGACCAAGCTGGTGAAGCCGGGCGATGAAATTGAGACCATCATTCTGAACGTGAATCCGTCGGACCGCCGCATTTCACTCGGGATGAAGCAACTGATGGAAAACCCGTGGGAGCATCTTTCCGAGCGCTACACGACCGGCAGCGTGGTCGAAGGCCGGGTGCGGAACCTGACGGAGTTTGGCGCGTTTATTGAAATCGAGGACGGGATCGACGGGCTGGTGCATGTCAGCAACATGAGCTGGACCAAGCGCATCAAGCATCCTTCGGAAGTGGTGAAGAAGGGCGACAAGGTGAAGGCGGTTGTGCTGGGGATCGAGGCCGAGCATCGCCGTCTGTCGCTGGGCATCAAGCAACTGCAGCCGGATGTGTGGGAGTCGTTCTTTGCGCAGCACCAGGTGAACGATGTGGTGCATGGCAAGGTGCTGCGCATGGCGCAGTTCGGCGCGTTCGTGGAGTTGGCGGACGGAGTCGAGGGCCTATGCCATGTCTCCGAAGCCACCGACCTGCACGGGGCGCCGCTGAAGCTGGACGTGGAGCAGGAGCACGACTTCAAGATCATCAAAATGAATGCGGAAGAGAAGAAGATCGGCCTGAGCCTGCGCGCGGTGGGCGATGAAGCGACGCGGGCGGACGTGGAGCAATACAAGGCTCCGAAAGCGAAGGAACATGGACATGCTCATGCGTCTTCCGGCGGACAGTCGCGGGAACCTTCTTCGACGCAGTCTTCGTCGTCCACAACGCTGGGCGATCTGATCAACTGGAAGAAGCGAGAGCGGGAAGAATAGTCTTGCCGCAAAAGAACGTGAAAGCGCCGAATGCGATGCATTCGGCGCTTTTGCTTGGTGCGCTGAATTTGCGGTGAGAGCGGACCTACTTGCCGGTGTCGATGCGGATGATGACGCGGAAGACGGGCTTGTCGTCGAACGAGCTGAGAATTTTCGGCTTGCTCTTTTTGCCATCCTCCTGCGCCCACAGTTTGTAGTCGTCTCTGGGGGAAAGCTGCTCGAAGCGGTAATCGCCGTCCTCCTGGGTGATGTAGCTTTCCACCGCCAGAGTGCGCGTATCGCTTAAATACACAATGGCGCTGCGGATGGGAGCATCGTTCTGATCCACCACGCGGCCCTGGACGGAGCGTGGCGCGGCCTGGGCGAGGACAGATGTTGTGTTGCCGGTGAAGTTGACGCCGCAAGCGAAAAGGCCCAGCAGAATTGCAACGATCCATCGGGCGCTCCCACGGGAACGCCCTGCTTCAATGCTGTTCATTCAATCCGCACCCGTTTATTCTTCCTCTTCGTCATGAAAGACGATTGCGCTTTCGTCGTATCCGGCTTCTTCCACTTTACTCAATTCCACCGGGTCCGTGTTGACGACTTCAAACTCCGCACCGCACTCTTCGCAGAGAACGACTTCGCCTTCTTCGACTTCATCTTCCGCGAAGGTCAAAGTGTTTTCACATTCAGGGCAAACTGGCATGACCGCTCCTTCAGCGTCGCTCAATGTTGGTTTACGATTACACCTCCGCGAAGGTGTAACGAAGCTAGTTTAAGGAAATGGCTGCGTACGTCAAGCAGGAAACATTTCCACAAACGGTTTTCGATCGGCTGCGCGGAACTCCGTACAAGATGCTAACAAATCGCGGACGGCCGCGCAGAGAAAATCTTTGCTATGTTGACGCGCAAAGAGGTCCTTGGGTAACCGCAAGAGAGTAAAAAAATTTGCGGGCACAAGGAACGTTGCAGCCGCAGCCAGCCCGGCGGCGCAGGGCATTTTTCCGGGCACCGGGGAACATTTTCCACGCAACTAGGGTCTGTTCACACTAATACCTCTATTTCCGGTAGAACAGTTACAGATGAAAATCACGGTTGAGCAATACGAAAAGATCAAGGATAGCCTGCCGATTCAGCGCGGCAATGTGAAGCTTCAGAATCTCGAAGTCCTCAATGGAATTTTGTATGTTGCCGAGCAAGGCTGCAAATGGCGCGGTCTTCCGCCACGCTTTGGTAAGTGG
>JAJYVR010000005.1 GCA_021791935.1 Acidobacteriota bacterium | reverse complement strand
TGCTTTTCGGCGGCTTCGCGGACACGGTCGAGCACGATGCCGGGTTCGACGCGGGACTGACAATGTTCGACATCGAGATTGAGGATGCGATCGACATATTTGGAAAAGTCGAGCACCACGGCAACGGTGCAGCACTGGCCGGCGAGGCTGGTGCCTGCGCCACGAGAGAGAATGGGCGCGTCAAATTCGCGGCAGGCTGCAACGGCGGCTTCGACATCGGCGGTATCGAGCGGAAGCACAAGGCCGATGGGAATCTGGCGATAGTTGGAAGCATCGGTCGAGTAGAGGGCGCGACTGCCGGAGTCGAAGCGGACCTCGCCGCGAATGGACTGGCGAAGGGCCGCTTCCAACTCGCGATGCGCGGAGAAATGCTCGTGCGGATGAAGCTTCTTTTGTTCGACCAGAATCGGAAACTGTGGCTCGGCCATTCAACTCCTTCTGTCGGTCGGACGTCGATTCGGTAGGGCTGACGCGGTAGCTTCGGCCTTACGGCATCGCGGCGGGACGGTTCCAGTCGTCCACGACGACGCCCATGTCTTCAAGAGCGCGGACGGTGATTTCAAGGTGATTCGGAAACCAGGCGCGATTTTGCGGCGTCTCCTTTTCCCTGCCGATGGCAACCACACGGCCGTAGGGCCATGCGCCGTCGGGCAGCGAGGAAAGGGCCTGCGGCAATTCCGCCAGGCGAATATTCACCACCTGCTTGCGAGCGGACCTCATGCGGGTGAGTCCGCCGCGATCGACGGGACTTGCATTTTCATCCGGCAAATAGATACGCAACTGAATCATGTTCTGCTCAATGCTGAGATAGGGATTCTGCCACTGCGGTTCCTGATCGATGTTGAGGTAGACGCTTTTCAAAGGCGGCGGGACCTGCGCCAATTCCTGACGGGCTGCGGTTTCGGCTGCGGCCCATTGCGCGGCGTGGCGAGACATATCGAAGGTGTTGCCTTGGTTTCGGCATCCACTGACGGCGAGGGACGCGGAGATCGCGAGCGCGAGCAGCGCAGCGGATCGAAGGCGGACGGACCGAAACGAGGAGCGAAGCATTGTCTTCAGGATATCAGCGGTGCATGAATGTTGAAGGCGTCAGCGGCCTTGCCAGACTGGGGCACGCTTGGCGAGAAAGGCGGCGGTGCCTTCCCCTTTGTCGGCGGTGCCGCAACTGATGCCGAACAGAGCCGCTTCAAGGAAGAGAGCTTCCTGCAGCGGCAGATCGTAGCCGCGATCGACAGCTTCCAGCGAGTAGCGAATGGCGAGCGGCGCCATGCCTGCGATGGTGCGGGCGATGGCTTCCGCGCGGGGCAGCAATTGGTCGGGGGCGACAACTTCATTGACCAGGCCGACACGCAAGCAATCGGCGGCGGAAAACATCTCTCCGGTGAGAATCATTTGCAGGGCGACACCTTTGCCGACCAGGCGCGCGAGCCGCTGGGTCCCGCCATAGCCGGGAATGAGGCCGAGCTTCACCTCCGGCTGGCCCATCTTCGCGTGCTCGCTGGCGATGCGAAGAGTGCAGGCCAGGGCAAGTTCGCAGCCGCCGCCGAGGGCAAATCCGTTGATGCAGGCAATGACGGGCTTGCCGCAGGTTTCAATGGCGCGAAAAACGGCTTGCCCTCGCAACGCGAGCTCGCGGCCTTCGGTACTGTTGACTTGCGCCAGTTCCTGAATATCGGCTCCGGCGGCGAATGCCTTTTCTCCTGAACCGGTGAGGATGGCGACGCGGATGGAAGCGTCGGCCTGGATGATGTCGATGACGGATTGCAGTTCGCGCAGGGTGGCGGCGTTGAGCGCGTTTAAAACCTTGGGGCGGTTGAGGGTAAGAAAAGCGATGCCGTCGCGAATTTCAAGCTGGATATTTTCCAATGTTTTTTCTGGCGTCATAGTGTCGCGGACCTTTTCGATCGGGGCCTTCACCGAGCAATTGTTGGAAGACTGGTGTATTTATATACTTGGGCGGAAAACAAACGAAATTGGAAATTCATCGCTCGCCATCCCCGACTCGGGTTTGAGATTTCGGGAGCTGCGGGGTGCATTGTTGTCACTGAAAGTTGTCCATGTGGAATTGCTCGCCGAGTGCATTGTGGCCGGCACTCCATCCCCTTTCCAGGTTCGAGGAGATAAACATTGAAAACCCCTGCTGCTGTCCGCCAAATTGCGATGGCCCTACTCGTTCCGATTGCAGTAACGCCAACCTTTTATGGCCAGGGCATCGACCGACATGTGTTGCGGGCAACTGCATACGATTCCCATTTTCCGGAAGCCGCAAAACCCGGGGAAGCTTACAACGGTATGGGCGTGTCGAGCGACGGGACCATTTATTACGTGCTTTCTTCCGCGCAGTACAACCTTCCTGGACAGATGTATTCCTTCAATCCGAAGACCAAGGCAATCGCGCACATCGCCAATTTGAACGATGCAGTCGGCCAAGGCAACATCAAGGCGGTTGCCCAGGGAAAAAGTCACGTGAACTTCGTCGAGAACGATGGCAAGCTATATTTTTCGACGCATCTAGGCTACTACAACAATGCAGGCGGTGTTGAGCGAACAGCAAAAGCTCCCCATGGCTATCGGCCTTATCCGGGAGGACATTTTGTCGCTTATGACATGAAGACTGGAAAGTTTACGGATCTTGCGATTGCGCCGGGCGGCCAAGGAATTATCGCCATGAACATGGACGTGCGGCGGGGTCGTTTGTATGGCATCACGTGGCCGGCGGGCGACTTTTTGCGCTATGACTTGAAAACCAAGACATTGAAAGATCTTGGAACAGCCTTTGATGGCGGAGAGCTTGGTACTTTGGGGAGCACCTACAGAGCCATTTGCCGCAGGATCGTCATCGATCCACTGGACGGCTCAGCATACTTCACGACGGGAGATGGAACCCTCCATCGTTACGACTACGACAAAGACAAAGTAGATACGGTCGCGGGCGTGAATCTCAAGAAAGATTATTTCGGTTCGTATAACCCGGCGATGCATGGCATGGCCTACAACTGGCGAGCCGCGATCTGGGTACCGTCCGAACGCGCAATCTACGGTATCAATGGACGGTCCGGCTATTTATTCCGATTCGATCCCACCACGCGCTCTGTTGAGGTACTGGAGCGGCTCACGTCCGAACCGTCCAAGAGAACCGGAATGTTCGACGGTGTGGAATATGGATACCTGGGCCTTGCCCTGGGAGCGGACGGACACACGCTGTACTACCTGACCGGAGTTCCACTTTCAGGCGATTCGAAGGGCTTAAAGACAACGCCAGACCAAAAAGACGGGACCGACCTGATTACATATGACATTGCAAGCAGCAAGTATGTGGACCATGGCAGGATTTTGTTGAACAATGGCGACCCCGTCAGTCCCCCACAAAGCCTCGTGCTTGGTTCGGACGGGACCTTGTATACGTTGTCTTTTGTTACGCGCAATGGAAAAAGCGGGATCGATCTGATCAGCTTTCATCCCTAGACATCGATTTTTTCAGGCCTCAGGGGCTGCACCCGTTTTCAATCTACAGCCGGCGGCAGTGGATGAGAGAGCGGCGTTGTACCATCGAAGCATGATCAAAGGAATCACATGGGTGCGCGCGACGCGCACGGCTGAGGAAATGAAGACGCTGGAGAGTTTTTTTTCGGCGCTTGGATTTGAGCCTGGCAAAGGATCGGCGGGCGAACAATTTCGCACCGCACCTTTTCTTGCGCCGCTGGGCAACCTGGAATTTGCGACTGGAAAAATGTCGACCGCGCCGGAAATCCTGATTGAAGTGACGGGGTTGGAGACGGTGCATACGGTGGCGGAAAACTGGACGAAGAAGAATTCCGCAACTGCGGAGGGCTGGCAAAAGGTTTCGGCGATCGCGCAGACCCATTGGAATTCGCGCCTGTTTACCGCGGAGCCGGTGCCGGGCATGGTGTTCGGTTTCTGGGAGTCGGAGAATGTTGCCCACGGAAAACCGGTGGCGGTGGAAGGCGACCTGAGCGCCGCTGGGATGCGATTCGGCATTGTGGTTTCGCGGTGGAATGCCGTCATCACCGACCGACTGCTGCAGGGCGCGCTGGACGCGTTGCTGCGCAGCGGAGCGAAAAGGGATGCGATCACTGTCGTGCGCGTTCCTGGGTCATGGGAGATTCCCTCGGCGGCGCGCCTGCTGGCGGAGAGCAAGAGTGTGGATGCGATTGTGACGCTGGGAGTTTTGCTGCGCGGCGAGACGGCGCATTATGAAGCGATCTATACGGAAGTCTCGCGCGGCATCGGACAGTCGCAGCAGGACACGGGCGTGCCGCATGCGTTTGGGGTGCTGACCTGCGAGACGCTGGAGCAGGCGCTGGACCGCGCCGGACTGAAGATGGGGAACAAGGGATTTGAAGCGGCGCTGGCGGCGATCGAGATGGCGGCGGTGAAAAGGAAGATTGTAGCCGCTACAGTTACAGATACGACGGCGGGACTGTAAGCATGGGAAAACGCCGCAAATCTCGTGAAATCGCGATGCAGATGCTGTTCCAGGCGGACCTGGGGCGACAGAGCGCGGAGGACGTGCAGCGGACGTTTTGGCAGGCGCGAGAGAAGGTAGACCCGGGAACGCAGGGATTTGCCGAAGATATTTTTCGCGTGGCAATTGCGCGACAGGAAGAGATCGATACCTGCATTGCGACGGCCAGCGAGCATTGGCGGCTGGGGCGAATGGCGGCGGTGGATCGCAACCTGCTGCGGGCCGCAATCGCGGAAATGCTGGCGTATCCGGCGACGCCGTTGCCGATCGTCATCAACGAAACGCTGGAAATTGCGCGACTGTATGCGGCACCGGAATCGGTCCACTTCCTGAACGGGATACTGGATGCAGTGGCGCGTGCATTGCCACGCACCGCGAAACAGCTCGCGCCGCGTTCGGCGAAAGAACGCCAGGCGTAATTTCATCCTTTGAACCCAGATGTTGTTTGAGCGTGGAAACCGCAGGTCAGCCATTGCGGCCTCAGCTCCTAAAGGGGTGTCGCGGATAGGAACCGGTTCCCCGGACTAAAAGTCCGGGGTCTACCTGAAGCCGAGTCTGCGTCCCCCAAACGGTTGTGGCGCAGCTAGTTGTTTTTGGCGGCAGTGGTGGGCGCACCCTGTGTCGGACGCGGGCGCGCGGCAAGGAAAAGCGCCGGTACTGGGCTTCCCAGCGTACACGCCAGGTAGGGGTTGGCCGGGGCGTTTGTGGTGGTGGCGCAGGTCAAAGCTGGATTGATGGTCTTTGTATCGGTCAACGTGGCGGTGTCGATGATGTGCACCAGGTTGTCGTTACTTGTGGATGCATAGAACGTGGTGGTATCGGGGCTGAAGGTGCCGGCGACCGGCGCTCCCGCCTGACCGGTGAGGGCGACAGGGACAACGCTGCCAGTAGTCGGTTGCCCGGCGGCACAGTTCCCTTGCGACGACTGGAACGTTGTACAGGGGACCTTGTAGGCGGGCAAGGTGTTGTTGCTTCCCGTGGAGGTTGCCGGCTCGAACGTCACAAACGCCAACTGCGAGTTGGGCGAAACCAGCACCTGGTTGATGGAGCTTACGTCGGGCGTGTTCAGGCTGGTTGTTTGCGGGCTGCTGGGGAAATTCAACGCTGTCTTCAATGGGCAGGCGCCAGCGGGAATCTGGACGGCAATGTCCGTGAGCTGCCCGCCGCTGGCAGCCGTTGCGCCAATGATGTGATATCCATCCGTGGTGGCAGCCAGTTGGTCGGTTTGCACGCCCACAGTGGCGGCGTTGGGATAGTATTCGGTGGGATTGACGGCCGCGGTTGGATCGGCCAGACCTGCGGGTGGAGGGCCGGGAGTCTGCGCCGCATTGTTTGTTCCGAGAGCGCAGTACCCGAAGGCAGTTGTGGGAGAGCCGCTCGCATAGGCGCCGACGCCCGGAATGGTAACGGCGACGCTGGTGGAGTTGACGGGGCAGTTTCCGCTTTGCCCATTTTCCGTGCAAACGTGCCAGCCGGTGAAGGTGTTGTAGGTGTAGAGGGTATTTTCGCCGACGATGTAGACCGTCTGGCTGTCCTGAGTGAACTGCGCGGCGTACGGCGGATGGACCTCGACCGAGGGATCGATCGGCTCACTGTTCACGTCGCAAGCGACGGGGGCTTGACCGACCACGCCAAAGGAAAGCGACGTGGCCCCTACTTTGCCCGCAGCCGGCGTGTAGAGGTAAAAAAGCTGTCGGCATGGATCGTGAATGACAACGATGCTGTCATTGGGTGCAACGGCAAGCACAGTTCCGGGAACGCTTGGGGTTTGTGTCGTCAATGTGGTGCCTGAAACGGGGGAAATCGACACAATCAACAGTTCGGCATTGGTGCCCATAAACAGATTGTTGCCGTTTTCGTCCATCACCATGGAATTGGGCTGGTAGGGCAGGCGTATCGGAGTGCCGACATTGCCGCTTTGGAAGTCAATCGGAACCAGATTTAACGACTGCGGGCTGGACATATACATTATGTCCAGGCTGGGGCCGGGCGTATTCACCTGGATTGGGTTGCTGCTAATGGGCAGGCCCGTGCCGAGGTTGCCGATTTCGTTCTGCGGCGCCGGATTGCAGACCGATGGCAGGCACTGGACGACGATGGCGGCGTCGCTGGGATAGGACGGCTTTACAGAGCCGGTGTTGCTGACTGGAATGTTGATGGGATCGTTGGACGTGTACTGCAGTTGCAATCCGCTGATGGGGTTGCCCAGAGTGTCGAGGATGGTCGTCGTCAGGGGTTGGATGTTGTTGATATTGACGGTGACATTTTTCTGGGTGGTCGTGCCCACGGACAACTGAATGCTTTTTGCCGGGCAGGTAAAGAAATATCCGGCAGTACTGGTGGCCTGGGCGACGGTGGCGTTGATAACCGAGGCACCCGGCAGATGCGCTGTCGCGACGCCGTTCTGGTCGATGGAGACGACATCCGAATTCTGCGGACTAAAGACGAGATGGCCCGCATTGCAGGTAATGTCTTGCGGCGACCCGGAGGCGCAAGCGCCGCCGCCTGTACAAACGGTGGCGGCCAGTTGGGCAGTCTGGTTCTGCGAAAGGCAGCTATTCAGGGCATAGACAGGAGCATTCGTCGGCGATCCGGTGCTGGGATTGTTGGGACATGTATGCACCGCGCTCTTGCCGCCGAGCAGGACGCTGGTGATCGGAGGATGGACAAAGACGGGTACGGGATTGCTGGTGGCCCCGCCGCCGCTGGCGGTCAGGTAGGCAAGACCGCCATTCGACTGGAAGGTCGAAGTCCCCGGCTGGGGCGGGATGCAGGTCGTAAAGTTGGGAATGCCATTGCCGGAGTTCCGGTTCCATTCGCCGCCGCATACTTGACCGGAAGGCGAGACGTCCGCTACCGCAAGATTGGTGGTGCCATACGTATAGTTCCTGACAGTGACCGACGAGCCCTTGCAATTGATCGCCGTAGGCGTCGCCAGGGACGCCACTTCTCCATAGCTGAGCGAGAGCCCGTAGACTGCGGGCTGAAGGGTAATCTGGGCAGGGGCCGAGAGCTGCGGGCCGCTCTGGAAACCGGTGCAGTAGTTCTGCCCATAGTTGTTGACGCAGCCGGTGGTTGACAGCCCGACGGGCAGGGATAGAACCAGGAGAACTACAGAAAATACGAACCGCCGCATTGAACCTCCCCGCCGCCGCTTGGCGCGGACTGGCGGTTACTAAGAACACCTATCGTGACATGTGTCAGCTAATCCATTTTAGGGCCCCGTTGCTGCTTCGGCAACCGCGCGTCGTCGAAGAGCCTGTTTTCGGGCGGCGGAGCGGCACAAGGCGTTCGCGCACACGCAGAGAAGACATCGACGGCGCAGGCCCTCTTCTCCATGGAACAATGGCGACGAATGAACGCAGTTCAATGCACCAGTTCGGTCACGGATTTCCAGGGCATACCCTGGGATTCCGCGACGGGCTTGCAGGTCAGACTGCCGTTGTAGGTGTTGACGCCATCCTGCAGTCCGGCATCGGCTTGAATGGCCGCCTTCGGGCCGAGCGTGGCCAGCCGCAGCACATACGGAAAGGTCGCGTTGGTGAGGCCGAGGGTCGAAGTATGCGGCACCGCTGCCGGCATGTTGGTCACGCAATAATGCACCACGCCATCCAGCACGTAGGAGGGATCGCTGTGGGTGGTGGGACGGGCGGTCTCAATGCAGCCGCCTTGATCGATGGCAACATCCACAATCACCGCGCCTTTTTTCATGGCGGAGACCATCGCGCGAGTGACGATTTTAGGAGCGGCGGCGCCGGGGATCAATACGCCGCCGATAAGCAGGTCCGCTTCGCGCACGGCACGGCCGACGTTGTAGGAGTTGGAGGCGAGGGTGTAGACGCGGCCATTGAAGATGTCGTCCAGTTCGCGCAGACGGTTCAGGTTCATGTCGATGATGGTGACCTTCGCGCCCATGCCGAGCGCAACTTTGGCGGCGTTGGTGCCGACGATGCCGCCGCCGATGATGCAGACATTTCCAGGCGGCACGCCGGGAATACCGCCGAGAAGAACGCCGCGACCGCCTTTTTCTTTTTCCAGGTGGGCAGCGCCGACCTGCACCGACATTCGTCCCGCCACTTCCGACATCGGCGTCAGTAGCGGCAGCGTGCCGGCTTTGTCGCGAATCGTTTCATAGGCGATGCCGATGACTTTTTTCTCCAGCAGCTTGGCGGTCAGCGCGGGAAGAGGCGCGAGGTGCAGATAGGTGAACAGGACCAGTCCCTCGCGGAAATGACCGTACTCTTTCTCGACCGGCTCCTTGACCTTGACGATCATGTCGGAGAGACGCCAGACATCGTAGGCCGAGCCGGCGATTTCCGCGCCTGCCGATTGATATTCATCATCGGGGAGCGAGGAGAGGGCCCCCGCATTGGTTTCGACCAGGACCGTGTGGCCCGCTTCGACGAGGGCCTTGACGCCGGCAGGGGTGACGCCGACGCGGCTTTCGTGGTCTTTTACTTCTTTGGGAACGCCGATAATCATATTTGCACTCTCCTAGATCCTGGCCTGATCAACAAAATCGCAATACACTCTTGGAAGTTGTCATCCCGACCGGAGGTCGCCGCGGCGACCGCAGCGGAGGGACCTGCGTTTCCGCCATTATGGGATTCCATCACGCTGATCGATCAGCTTTCAGCAAGGAAATCGTCCAAAGGACGTTTCTGTTTCCGGGAATTGCAGTGCAAACAGGCAGTAATTAAATTGCCTATATCGTTGCCACCACCCTCCGCGACGGGCGTGATGTGATCAAGTGTCGCGGTAAAGCGAGTAAGCTGCTTCTCACAATAGAAGCATTTGTACTGGTCCCGCTCAAAGATTTTCACGCGATTTTCGCGCACGTTGTAGTGATCAATTTCAGCCTCAAGGGCTTCAGGCGGTAGGTTTTCTGTAAGGCGCTCTGCACGATATTTCCTGCAAGCTTCGATTTCGTCAGGAACAAGAACCCGATAGAGTGTGCCTTCACGATTGGGTTCACCTTCTTTGCGAATTGCGCCAATTGACTCCAATTCACGCAGGATTTCCTGAACCTTGCTCGGCGCAACAGGGTTCTCTGCCCGGCCTGAGCGAGAGGATTTTGCAACGCCTTTGCACAGACGCCTGTGGCCAGTTCGCAGATATGCGCTCCCGTTCCCCGCAATTGAATGTCGAAAGAGATACCAGTAAAACGCGGCTTCGTAGGGTGTTAAAAGTGGCTGAAGATCATCTACAACTTCTTGAATGATTTGCGGGAGCTCTAAAGCAGAAAATTCGGCTAGGCTCTTGGAACTGGCCTTTACCTCTGAACCAGCTTCTAATTGATCAAGAAGCTGCCTGATTTGATTGATCTGATCATTCATGCGTGAACACCGTTATTACGTTTACGTTTACATTGTAGCTAGCCGAACACATTGGTATCCAACCGCAGGTCCCTCGACTGCGCAGTCGCAGCGCAGGCTGTGACTACCTCGCTCGGGATGACCAACATATAATCGAAAAGCCGTCTGATCGAGTTGGAGCCTGATGCGAGAACATCACTATTACACTTACATTGTCGCAAGCCGGACTCATGTGCTGTATATCGGCATTACGAACAATCTGGAGCGACGAGTTTGGGAACATAAAGCCGGCACATATCCCGGTTTCACTTCGAAATATCGTTGTCACCGCCTGGTATGGTTCGAATCCTATGTTTCGGTACCTCTGGCCATCGCGCGCGAGAAACAACTCAAAAACTGGTCGCGAAGCAAGAAGATCACTTTGATAGAGAAACAAAATCCAACTTGGACTGATCTGAGCGACGGATGGTATCCAAACGCAGGTCCCTCGACTGCATAATCCCAGCGTGCGCTGGGATTCCTTCGCTCGGGATGACACGTTTTTTGATTTGCGCATCATTCAAACAATCGCAAGTATTCAAGATTCGGTCGTTGTGGCGTTGTCCCAGCTTCGAAGTACGCCTCCTTGAGCGGATTGTTGGTCGCCTTGTTCATCAATCGTCGATCTGGGCGCGCTGCAGGCGATCGGAATAATCCACGTAGACGGACTTCCAGGCGGTGTAGAAATCCAACGCGCCGCTGCCGCCTTCGCGATGGCCGTTGCCGGTCTGCTTGACGCCGCCGAAGGGCAGATGCACTTCCGCGCCAATGGTGGGCGCATTGATGTAGACGATGCCGGTGTCGATGTCGCGCATGGCGCGATAGGCCTGGTTGACATCGCGAGTGTAGATGGCGGCGGAGAGACCGTAGTCGACATCGTTGGCAATTTGAAGGGCGTGCTCAAAATTGTCGAACTCCAACAGACTGAGGACGGGACCGAAGACTTCTTCGCGCGCGACCCGCATCGACGGCTTCACTCCGCCAAAGATGGTGGGAGCGAAAAAATATCCATCCGCATAGGCCCTGCCTTGCAGGCGCTTGCCGCCGGCAAGAAGTTTTGCGCCTTCATCGAGAGCGATTTTGACATACATGGCGCTGGTTTCCACCTGCTGCTGGTTGACCAGCGGACCGACCTGCACGCCTTTTTCCAGGCCGTTGCCGATGCGCAGCTTGCGGACGCGCTCGACCAATTGCTCGGTGAAGCGGCGGGCAATTTTCTTGCAAATCAGGATGCGGCTGGTGGCGGTGCAGCGCTGGCCAGTGGTGCCAAACGCTCCCCAGAGCGCGCCTTCGACGGCCAGATCGAGATTGGCGTCGTCCATGACGATCATGGCGTTTTTGCCGCCGAGTTCCAGCGAGCAGGGTTTGAAACCGGCGGCCGCGGCCATGCCGACGGCGCGACCGACTTCACTCGATCCCGTGAGGCTGATGGCGTTGACGTCGGGATGCTCGACTAACGGCATGCCGACCTGGCCGCCGGAACCGGAAACGATATTGACGACGCCATTGGGCAAGCCGGCATCGAGCAGCGCCTGCACCAGGTTGTAGGTGGAAAGCGGCGTGGCCTGCGCGGGTTTGATGACGCAGGTGTTGCCGCAGACGATGGCCGGCAGCAGCTTCCAGGAGGGGATGGCCATGGGAAAATTCCACGGAGTGATCATGCCGCAGACGCCGACGGGCATGCGCACGCTCATGGCAAATTTATTCTGCAACTCGGAGGGCGTGGTGTTGCCGAACATGCGGCGACCCTCGCCGGCCATGTAGAAGGCGGTGTCGATGGCTTCCTGCACATCGCCGCGGGTTTCTTCCAGCACCTTTCCCATTTCGCGGGTCATATCGCGGGCATACTGCTCTTTGCGTTCGGTGAGGATTTCGCCGGCGCGGAACAGGATCTCGGCGCGCTTGGGGGCGGGCACCAGCCGCCAGGTTTGGAAGGCTTGTTTGGCTGCGGAGACGGCGTCGGAGACATCTCGTGTATCGGACGCGGGAAAGATGCCGACCAAGTCGCGGTTCTTTGCGGGATTGCGATTCTCAAACGTTTTGCGGGAGTGGGCGCTGACCCATTTGCCGCCAATCAAATTCTTAAAGTTCCTGGTGCTGCGTCTTGCGGTTGCCATTCGATTCACTCAGCTTTCTATCGTTCTGAAATCGTCTTCGTCCACAGAAAAAGAAGACTGCGGGCAGCGCAGTCTTCTTTTGGTTCGGCCCAGGGACGGTGCCAGGTATGCCATGGGCCTATTGCCGTCCGAAGCGATAGACCATCCCGACCATGAACCCCTGATTGTGATCGAGGTTCCCGCCAAAGTGGTCGAACAGTATGCGCGGGGAAAGCCGGACCGCGAGGCCCGGGCTCAGGTTGTAATCCAGGTGAAGGCTGGCAATGGCGGCGCCCACATTGCTGGCGGGATAAAAGCCCACCGACGCCGGCGGAAATGGGCCGATGTCCTGGTCGAAGTACCCATAGATATCGCCTACCTGGAGAGCGGCGCTGACAGAATATTTCGGACTGCCATAGAACCGATAGAGCGGGCCGATGGTGAAGGGGAACACGCTGAACCTGGCGTTGTAGGTGTTGTTGCCTCCGCCGCTAACCGCACCGAGGGAGTTGTTCCCATAGTCGCCGCGAGCATCGGCGCTGATGCCCCATCGAGGCGTAAAGTAGCGAGTTGCTCCCAGTATCCAGCCGCCCATGCCGGAGTTATGCAGGTTCGGTCCGGGGCGAAAACGCATGTACTCCCCGCCGACATACATTTCCCAGCGATGGTTATAGGTTGCGCTGACGAGCGCTGCCTCGCGGCGTCGTTTGGTTTGCATTCGCCGGTTCTCCAGGCTGCGGCGAGTGGTCGGCGTCTGCTCCGGAACGGAAGACGACGAGGCTTTCGGCTGGAGCTGCGGGCTTGAGTCCTGCGCGCGCAATGGGGAAGCCATGCAGCAGACGAAGAGCACCAGGACGAAACAGGCGAGGCTGAAGCCGAGGGAGCGAAGACCGGAAGCAGCGACGCGGCGCGGTGACATGGACCTGAAAATTGGCAAGGGAATGGATCGGGCTCCCTGGGTGAACTGAGACAGCACTTTTTTCTCCTAAGTCTCCATTAAATCATCTAAATCATTTACGGGGGTTGCCGGACGCAGGTAGTCTATCTGTACACGGAGCAGAGAGGCGAGCGTGGCCCCTGTTTCCAGGATGAAAAATCGCCGATTCTCGGAGGAGTGTATGAAGTTTTTTATTGGCCTGCTGGTAGGGCTGGTCATCGTACCGATCGGGGCACTTTGCTATCTTCGCTTTGGCAATCCTCCCGTCGCCGTTGCCGATCCGCCTTTTCCTTTTGAAAAGCAGATTGTGCATGTTCCGTTGCATCGCCGCATCCAGAAGGACATGCCCAAGTCGGTGCCGATCCAGGCAACCGCGGACAATATGACTGCGGGAGCGCAGGTCTACCGCCAGAATTGCGCATTTTGCCATGGGCTGAACAGCCAAAATTCCACCGCGGCCCCGCACATGTACCCGCATGCACCGCAGCTATGGCACGCACATGGATCGCGAGGCGTGGTGGGAGTCAGCGACGACCCGCCGGGAGAGACGTATTGGAAGGTTTCGAATGGAATTCGCCTGACGGGGATGCCGTCGTTCGACCAGGTCCTTTCCTCGACGCAAATGTGGCAGGTCAGTTTGCTGCTGGCGAATGCGGACAAGCCGTTGCCGCAGCCGGCCATGGACATTCTGGCCAAGCCGCTGACGTTTTAAGGATTATCGCGACAGAAAAACACCCGCGGAGATCTTCACGGGTGTTTTTCTTGATCGTAAATCGATCATGGAATGCTGTATGTCAGCCCGGTTGTGTACTGCGTCGAATTGCCCTTGAATCCCGGAGGCGGGTCGTTCAAGTAATTGTCAATCGCTTGGATGGACAGGCCAAAGTTCTTGATGATCGGCATCGTGGCCCCGACTGTCGCATTTGCCGTATAAGCCTGAAAATAATTGAATTCCGGCGTTACATTGGAAACTTCCGTCAATACGATGTGGTGAGGCAGCTTGTATGTGTAATTGTCGGCAAACGTCGCTCCTATTAGATTTTGCGTCGCGCTTGGCGCCTGGTTGGGATTCAACGCTACCGGCTGATCGAACTGCTGTTTTGTGTAATTGACGGTTGCGCTCAAATCCAGTTCCTGCATCGCCTTCTTGATGACGGTATATCCAAGACCGCCGCCATACACCTGCTGCAACGCCAGGCCTTCGACGGAATTCCGGTCGTAGATCGCCTGCTCAAGAAGGTAAAATCGCGGCTTCAGATACTCGTCTTCTTCCAGGCTGCCATGCAAAATATTGGTCACTGCGGTCGGGCTGGGGGACTGAGTGAAGGTCGAATATGTATTGGAAAAGTTCAAAAGAGTTCTGCGCGCCGCTTTCATCCACGGGACGGCCGGAGCGATGCGTGTAAGATTGACACCGGAAGTCAGGGTCGTTGAGTTATAGGTGGAGTTGACCTGGCTGTAGCCTGCCGTCACGGACCCCGTGATTCCGTGGAACAGTCCTTGCTCTTGTTCCACATTTTTTCGATATGTTGCCTCATCGATTACATAGCTGATGTCGCTGACGGCGACATTTTGGCTTGCGTTGTTGTCTGCAATCGTCAATGTCTTCCCATTCAGATGCAAACTCCCCACAGGAATTGAGTGGTTGATATGTTTGCGCTGCGCCTTCTCTTTTTTTGTGAGAACGGCAAATCGCTTGGACGTATCGAAGTTCTTGATTTTCGTCCATGGCACCGTCACTTGACCGGCCTCGTCGGTGGCAAAGTAAATGTTGACGCCATCGGCTTTGACAAGATTTCCCGTGATCCTGTCTCCATTTAAAAAGACGAGGACATCTGGCTTGGCCTTGGTAGACGCTTGGGGTGCGGGCTTCGGTCCGGATTTTTTGCTCTTAGGTGTGGCAAGGGCCGGTGCCGCGCCAATCGACAGAAATAAGGCGATTGCAATGGAATTCTTCACCGCAGTAGAAAAGAGCGCGGAGTCCGCAAGAAGAAAAAATCGCATATTGCTCCTCGGATGCCGGGATTTGCGGTTTATGTTGCGCACTCCATATAAACTAGCGAAACAAGGAGAAAATGCAAAATGTCCAGTGGAATCTTCAACAAGCTGGGCCGCGCGCTTTCCATTTTCGGCGTCTCCAGTCCGAACGACATTCGCAGAATGCAGACCAGGAAAATCCCGCCGGACTCGGCGAAACCTGCGCCGTCGGGGCCTGCACAAAGTTCCGCTGGCGATCCTCCGCCGCAGGAAAAGCGAACCGACGAAGAGTAGCTGGCTTGCGGATGGTTGTGCGGCGAACGCCGTACCCGCGCGGGATGTTGGGACGCCGACGGTACGGAGTGCAAGGTCCCAGCGTAACGGGTAAACTAGGGCCATGGGGATCACGCGACAGCAGGCTCTGGACGCATTTGCGTCGGACGACTTGATTGGGCTGGGCATGGAAGCCAACGCGGTGCGGCGCAGGCTGCATCCGGAGGGCGTGGTCACCTACATCATCGACCGCAACATCAATTACACAAATTTCTGCACGGAATACTGCACGTTCTGCGCCTTCTATCGCCCGCTGAAAGGCAAGCTCGCGGCGGAGGGATACATTCTCGACTTCGATACGATTTACGACAAGATTCGCGAGACCGTGGAGATGGGCGGGACGGGCGTGCTGATGCAGGGCGGGCTGCATCCTGATTTGAAGATCGATTGGTTTGAGCGGTTGCTGACGGGCATTAAACAGCGCTTCCCTTCCATCTGGCTGCATTGTTTTTCCGCGTCGGAGATTCTGGCGATTGCGGAATACAGCGGGCTGTCGGTGCGGGACACGATTGCGCGGTTGCGCGATGCGGGCCTGGATTCGATTCCCGGCGGCGGGGCGGAGATTCTCGACGATGAAGTGCGGCATCGGATTGCTCGGCTGAAGTGCGGCACGGATGAGTGGGTGCTGGTGCATCGCACCGCGCATCAATTGGGAATGCGCACCACCGCGACCATGATGTTTGGCGTGGGCGAGACGTTTGAGCAGCGTGTGAACCACTTTGAAACGCTGCGCCGCCTGCAGGACGAGACGGGCGGATTCACGGCGTTTATCCCATGGAGTTTTCAGCCGCACAACACGGCGCTGGGCGGGCGTGGCTGGGACGAGGCGACATCGGTCGAATATCTGAAGGTGCTGGCAATTTCGCGGCTGTATCTGGACAACATCCTGAATGTGCAGTCGAGCTGGGTGACGCAGGGGCTGAAGGTGCTGCAGATGGGGTTGCGCTTCGGCGGTAACGATGTCGGTTCGGTGATGCTGGAAGAAAATGTGGTGAAGGCGGCGGGGACGGCGAACCACACCACGGAAGAAGAACTGCGCCGCATTATCCGAGATGCCGGATTCAAGCCCGTCCAGCGCGACACCCTCTATCGGACAATGTTTCTAAACTAGGCGGCCTCCGCCGACTCTTCCATCCCAGAGACTCGGCGCAAATTCTTGCCTGGGTATATCGGTCTTCCAGAAGTTCATAATGTCCGATTGTCTGATATTCTGAAAAAGAGGCATTTTGATGGAAACCAGTCGGGTTGGGAAGCGGGGCACCATTGTGGTCCCCGCCAAGCTACGAGAGAGGTTTGGTCTGAAGGAAGGCACGCTGCTGATCGCGGAGGAACAAGGCGGCGGAATTCTGCTGCGACCCGCGGTAGCGGTGCCGGTGGAGCGATATACAGACGAGCGCAAGGCGGAATTCCTGCTGAATAATGCTGTGGATGTTGAAGACTATGCGCAGGCAGTAAAAGAAGTGCGCAAACTTGCGCTCTCTCCACGGAAGATTCGGCATCGGCGTCCAGCTTAAATCGATGCCGCGCCCAAAACACGATTGCCGAGTTTTCCTGGATGCGAATGTTCTGTTTTCGGCGGCGTATCGTGAGCAGGCTGGCCTTGCGGTCCTATGGAAACTGCACCGCGTTCGGCTCGTAACGTCCGTGTACGCAGCGCAAGAAGCGGCCAACAACCTCGACCAGGAAGACCAACAATCACGCCTGCGAGACCTGCTTGAAGGCGTAGAAATCGCCACAGATGCATTGGGAATCGACGCGAGAACACAGGATAAGTTGGCGGGCATCGAATTGCCGGACAAGGACCGTCCCATCCTTGCTGGCGCTGTTGCCGCAGAGTCAGACTTTTTGTTGACTGGCGACATTCAACATTTCGGGATATATTTTGGCAAGATTCTTTGCGGAGTACGAATCCTGCGGCCCGCGGAGTTTCTGAGAAGATTCGCAAAATGACGCTGCAGCTTGCGAATGTGGCCGCAGCAAGAATCTTCGTTCAGATGGTTTGCAGGCGGGCCCAGGTGCGGCGGAGGGCCCGGACCACCCAGCGCGTCATCAGCAGCGCAATCACAATGAAGGCGATGGCAACGCTGGCAGCGGTCCAGGGATGCTGCGTCACCAGCCACGTCAGGCCGATGGCGATGCCGTCCTCGCCGGCGCTGAGGGTGATGTTCGAGATGGGCTCGGGACTGGGCGTGACCACGGCGCGGACCGCGATTTTCGAGCTATGCGCCACCATGGCGATGGCAGCGCCGCCCAAGGTAGCCAACAATTGCATTTCCGGCGACAGGTGAGAGCTGGCGCGATAGGCAAGCAGCCCTGCGACCGGGACGCGGATGAAGGTGTGCAGCGCGTTCCACACCATATCGAGGCCGGGAATTTTGTCGGCGATGAATTCGGCGACAAATAAGGCTCCGCTGACGGCGATGACGATCCAGTTGCCAAGAATTTCCAGACCGGGTGGCAGGACGACCCAAGGGGTGTGCGCCAGCAAGCCGAGGGTGAGCACCGTCGCGTAGACGTTGAGCCCGGCGGCAAAGCTGGCGGCGACGATGATGGCCGCAATTGTACTGGGCGTGAAGGCGCTCACTTGCTGCGAATTCTAGAACATTTTCACTCACACTGTAATGTCGGCATTGTTTTGTCCCACCCTTCGTAAAGGCGCGAGGGATGGGGCGCCCATGACATACGCTGTCCGGGAAAATGCAGGACGCACCCGGGCAGTGTGTCACGGAAAACCGGAGTTGCGTTTTCAGCCAGGGATTTTCTGTCGCGTACAATTAGGCGAACAGCATACTTCTGTGGAGGCCCATTTTGCGGCGATGCCGTTGATGTCCATTGCTTCAGTCTGGGACCATGGATCCATCTCCGGGTCGGCGCTGGCCGGTCGTGGAGCGCTTTGTTCGGTGCTGTTTGCGCCGCGCCATGGGCTGATGCATTACCTGCATGAGCAGCAGGTCGCCAACCAGGTCTTCGGCCATCTCTACGCCTGGAACTGGTTTGACGCCTCGTTGCTGGTCCCATATTTTCTGCTGATGACCATTCTGGCGTTCTACGGAATCCATCGCTATCAACTGGTGTGGCTCTACTACCGTTACAAAAAGAACGCGACCCACGAAGCGCCGGAGAAGTTCACCGAGCTGCCGTTCATTACGGTGCAGCTGCCGATCTTCAACGAGCAGTTTGTGATTGACCGGCTGGTGGACGCGTGCTGCCGGCTCGATTATCCGCGCGACCGGCTGGAAATCCAGGTACTGGACGACTCGACGGACGAGACGCAAGAGGTGGCGGCGGCTGTGGTGGAGCGCTATCGGAGCGGATTGCATGGCGAGCCTCAGCCGATTGAGTACATCCATCGCGCCAATCGACATGGATACAAGGCGGGCGCGCTGGACAATGGGTTGAAGACCGCGAAGGGCGGGCTGATCGCCATGTTCGACGCCGACTTTGTGCCTTCGCCGGACTGGCTGATGAAGGTGGTACATCACTTTTCCGATGCGAAGATTGGCATGGTGCAGACGCGATGGACGCACCTGAATCGCGACTACAGTTTTTTGACCCAGGTGGAAGCGATCCTGCTGGACGGGCATTTTGTGCTGGAACACGGCGGGCGGTCGCGCTGCGGAGTGTTTTTCAACTTCAACGGCACGGCGGGCATGTGGCGTCGCGAGGCGATTGATGAGGCCGGAGGCTGGCAGCATGACACGCTGACCGAAGACACCGACCTGAGCTATCGGGCGCAATTGAAGGGATGGCGCTTCAAGTATCTGCAGGACGTGGAGTGTCCGGCGGAACTGCCGATTGAAATGACGGCATTCAAGACGCAGCAGGCGCGATGGTCCAAGGGCCTGATCCAGACTTCAAAGAAGATACTGCCGCAGGTGTTTCGCGCCAAGTTGCCCTTTCATGTGAAGCTGGAGACCTTTTACCACTTGACGGCCAACATCAGCTATCCATTGATGGTGCTGCTTTCCATTTTGCTGATGCCGGCGATGATCATCCGTTTCTATCAGGGATGGTTTCAGATGCTGTATATCGATTTGCCGCTGTTTATGGCATCGACTTTTTCGGTTTCCTCGTTCTATCTGATCTCGCAGAAGGAACTGTATCCGGGCAAATGGTATCGCGCGTTGCTGTACCTGCCGTTTGTGCTGGCGCTGGGCGGCATCGGTCTGACTTTGACCAACGCCAGGGCCGTGTTGGAGGCATTGTTCGGAATCAAGAGCCCGTTCAAACGGACGCCGAAGTACCGGGTGGAGAAGCGCGGCGAGAAGTCGCAGGCGGCGAAATATCGTAAGCGCCTGGGCCTGTTGCCGGTAGTGGAAATGCTGATCAGCGGGTACTTTGCCCTGACGATCTGGTATGCCTTCTCGAACGCGAACTACATTACCATTCCATTCTTGTTTCTGTTCATGTTCGGCTATGGCTATACGGCGGTGTTGAGCGTGTCGCAGGGGATGTTCGACCGCTTTCGGACGGGAGTTGCCAATCCGGACGAGTCCTCGCCAAAACCGTTTCCCGTGGGCGTGTAGGGTCAAAAAAAGCGCGCTCCGAAGAGCGCGCTTTTGGGGGAATGCAACGTTCGAGGGTTACCAGCGGACGCCGATCATTACCGGGACAAGCGCGGCGTTGTATCCGGGCGGGAGATTGCTCTTGTGGGTGTAAAACTTCTCGTATCGACCTTCTACAAAAAGCTTAAAGCGACTATAGGATGAGAAGCGGAATTCCACGCCGGTCCCGACGTCGAACATCCCCTGATTGCTGGACTCATGGGCGACATTGACGCTGCCTGAGCAACCGCCGTAACCATAGCCATAACCATAGCCGTAACCGTAGCCATACCCGCACGGCACGAGGACCGGCGCTGTAAACGTAGTGAGCTGGCGTGAGAACCCGCCACCGCCGATGACGTATCCATCCACTCTGCTGCCACGAATATAATCGAATTTCGGATTGAGCATGGCTGTCCAGATATGCTCATTGCCTCCGGGAACCTGGGCGGTGGAGATGGCGAGATCCGTGGGGACCCCCATGCGATTGAAATTCCATTCCGCAAGCAGGCTGAGACGATCGTTGAACCTTAGACCCCCGCCCAGCAGGACATTGAATCCCGTGTTCGCAAATTTTTGCGTTCCGGCCGCAGGCGCCGTAACGCCGCCTCCGCCCTCAAAGACAAAATGTTTGCCCCAGCCTTCTCCCTTATAGCGGGGAGGGGTCACTGGCTCCTGGTATTGATTCTGGCTGTAGCTGTAGCTTCCGTTGTACTGCGGGCTGGGGGCGTTGTATTGAGGGTTGGACTGGGAGTTGTATTGGGGGGTATAGCTGACGTTGGAGCTGGAATACGTCTGGGCCTGCAGGCCGGCAGCAAGAGGCAGTCCACAGGCCAACGCCACATACCCGGTTCGTTTGAGAGCGGTCCGCAATGTTGTCTTGAGAGTCTTCATAAATTCTTCGTTATCCTCCATGCTCATTTCCGATCGTCCGGGCGGTCCCAGCCGTGCAATTCCAGGCATCCAGCTCAATCGGATGCCGCTGGACTTTAGCGAGATGCTCCAGGAGGTCCGTCCGGTACAATCGTCGTGTTTGCTGCTCCTGAATCCCTTCCAACCCCGTTTAGACGGGCACCCGTGGAAAATGTTGCGGAAGTTTCCGGTAAAATGCAGCAACCCGGTTTCCTATCGCGCAACGTAGGTCCCGAAATTTCGATATCGCCGAAACAGGTCTCCATGACACGGGGCGGGACGATGGGACGGTCATACGGAGGAACGCGGACTTGTGCGCCTCCATTTGGCCCGCCCCACGTCCAGAGCCGCGTTATTGAATATCGAACTGCTCCGGATGCAGACTGGCATCGCTTTTGACAATGACAGTTTTGCCGGACATTTCCTCCATCTCGCTGAGCCAGCGGCCATTTGACTGTTTCAACTGCTTGACGACCTCTGGATTCACACGCAGGAGAATATCGCCGCGGTCAATTTGACGATACATCTTGCGCAACTCGACATAAATCTCATTGCAGACCGTCAGCGGTCCTTTGACCATGCCTGTCCCGGTGCAAACGGAGCAAGGAACGGACAGAGTGCGCTCCAGCGATTGCTTGACGCGTTTGCGCGTGATCGCCACCAGGCCGAAATCGTTGAACTGCAAGACCTTCGATGGGGCGCGATCGGACTTCAATGCGTCTTCCAGCGCCAGCATCACTCGATTGCGGTTCCTGCGTTCATCCATGTCGATGAAGTCGATGACGATGATGCCGCCCAGATCGCGCAGACGAATCTGGCGGACAATCTCTGGAATGGCGTCGAGGTTGGTCTTGAGAATAGTGTCTTCCAGGCGCGCTGTTTTGCCGACGTATTTTCCGGTGTTGATGTCGATGGCCACCAGCGCCTCGGTCTGGTTGATAACGATGGAGCCGCCGGATTTGAGCCACACCTTGGAGCGCAGCGCATTGTTGATTTCTTCCTGAATGCCGAACTGCTCGAACAGCGGCGTTTCCTTGGTGTAGAGCTTGACGCGCCGCACCAGGGAGGGCTCAAAGCGGCCGAGAAAGCGCAGGACCCGCTCGTAGTCCGCCTCGGTGTCGACCCAGATGGAGGAGAAATTGTCCGTGACCTGATCGCGCAGCACGCGTTCCACCAGGCTGAGATCGTGATAGATCAATGCCGGAGGTTTGGCGTTCTCCGCTCGCTGGCGAATCTCCGCCCACAGGGTCAGCAGGAAGCGAATGTCGGCGCGAAGATCTTCCTCGCTGGCGGTGGCAGCGGCGGTGCGAACGATAAAGCCGCCGGAGGCCGCCCCTTTTTCGCTGAGAAGAATGTGCTTCAGCCGCTGACGTTCTTCATCGGAGGAAATTTTGCGGGAGACGCCAACATGATTCACCGTCGGCATGAAGACCAGGAAGCGACCGGGCAAGGCGATGTGGCTGGTGATGCGCGCGCCTTTGCGCGCAATGGGTTCCTTCGCGATCTGGACCAGGATTTCCTGGTTGGGCTTCAACAGGTCGGTGATGGCGGGCAGGTTGGTGGTTTGCGCGGTGGCGCGACGCATCCTGCCATCTCCACGCTGGCCGCGACGCTGCTGGCTGCGGTTTCCGCGCTGTCCATTGCGGCCTCCGCTGGGACGGCTGCGGGTTGCATCCGCATTTGCGGGCTGGTCCCCTTCCGCTTCGTCCTCTGCGGAATCCGCAGCATCTTCCAGCTCGATCTCGCCCATTTCGGCTGTGAAGGCTTCGTCTTCGCTGAGATCTTCCTCGACTTCCAAGCCATCCGCCGATGCATCTGCGTTTTCGTCGTCGAAGCGGGTGCGCTGTTCAATGTGCCGATCGCGCACCAGCTCGCTGAGCAGGCCGCTGTCCATCTGGACATCGAGCGTCTCTTCGACCAGATCGTCGTATTCGGCTTCATCCTGCGGACTCTGCGCGGCATAGGCTTCCGGCTCATCTTCGTCGATGATTTCCTCTTCCAGATTTCCGAGACCGGGATCGAAGACGTGCTCATCGCGATCGGAGGTCGCGTCCTCTTCTTGCGCGCTTTCTTCCTGCTCGGTCGAGGTGTCTTCGGTGCCAGCGGACGCGCCGCGCGCGCGGACGGATTCAATCGCTTCCGTCTGGGAGGAAACGCCTGCCACGGTTGGATGCGAATGCCCCGGTTGGACGATCGAAGCGACCTCGCCGCGGAACGGCCCAGGATGGGTCGTGGCTTCTTGCTGTGCCTCCGCAACCGTTTCGTGGCTGGAAAATTCCGGCGCGGGCGGTTCGGCGACGCTGCTTTGCCGATAGGCGCTGGGCGTGGAGGGATCGAAGCGATAGGACGCGGACGCTTCGGTGGGCTCAAAGTTCTCGGAAACCGCGGGGCCCTCCACTTCGTCCGCCGTGGCGGACTCCGATCGGGATGACAGATCCGTGTAAGCCGGTGCGGGTCTCTCGCGCTCGAATACGGGCAAGGGAGTTTCATCGACTGGGGGATGCGTCTCGGCTGGAGGCTGGGGGGCAGGAGCCTCGTCGACAATCGGCCGTACCTCCGCTGCCAGCGAGGAGAAGCTTTCCGCCTTGGGCGAGGACGCTTCCCCCGAGCGCATGTGACGGGAAAGGGATTCGCCCGGCAACACGTCGCTGCCATCCCATGCCAGCGGTCCTACCACCATGCTGGAAGGCTGGAAGGCCGGCTGGGGGGCCGGCACTGGCGTTTGTCTTTCCTGGGTTGCCGCCGACGCGGAAGGCGCGGGAGACTCGCCGCGACGATATTTGGAGAGCGATTCGCCAGGGAGAACGACAGGCGCTTGCTCGGGGCGGATATGCGAAGACCGGGGACGCTCCGGCTGCGGCGCGAGCGGGGCCGATGGTGTCGCGAAATCCTGATGCGGGCTTTCGAAATCGGCCTCGGCGGGGACCGCCTCGGTCGCAAACTGTGTTGCTTCGGGGCCGTCGGTACGCTGGTCGCTGGATCCGGTCGCAGGGTGCGAAGCTGAACGCTCGTGGACGCCTGGTCCGCCGCGACCGCGCCGCCGACCGCGCCGACCGCGCCAACGCCGTCCTCCCGGCCCCTCTTCGTCGCCCGGCGCGCTGGAGGCTTCGCGGGCGGACAGATTCCCTGCCGGTTTTCTTTCGACGGAAGAACGAAATGCGGGGTCTTCCCCGCCTGGTTGCGGTTCCGCATCGGCTGCGCCGCGACCGCCATTGGGGTGGCCGCCAGCCGAACGCCCCCGGCCGCGAGAACCGGGCGCGAGGGAAACATATTCTTCGCCGTCTTCCTGTTCTTCGGCGAAGTCGGTGACGTAGAGGAACGCATCGCGCTCCAAACCGATATCGACAAAGGCCGACTGCATGCCGGGGAGGACGCGGGTGACTTTGCCTTTGTAAATGGAGCCGGCGAGGGTGTACTCGTTCTCGCGCTCATAATAGATTTCCGCGAGCTGGTCGTCTTCGACAACCGCGAGGCGGGTTTCGTGAGGGGTGCTGGAGATATAAATTTCTTTTGTCATGCTGCCTCATTCCAGTCCGGAGCCGTGGCAGGCCGCGGACTCGGGGTATGGCGAGGCAGATTTCTTGCGCGCTAGGGAGTACCGAGCGCGGCGACCGGGACGAGAGCGGTTGAATCGAGGGATTGTTCTGAAGACGCGGCGGACGTGAAACTTGCTTTCGGCCAGAATGGAACTCTCCCGCCGGGGCGGGATAGCGGTGGAAGCGAAGAATCTTGACTGCGACGTGAAAGAACGGCACGCACGGACTTTGTGGCCACTGCTTCCCCCATGAAGGGTGGGGCCGTTTCCAGTCCAGTTGCGTGCAATGCGTGCATTCGATCGAACCTGCCTGGTCTCGGTTGGAATCTGCCTGACCGAGAAAAACTTCTACTTGCATCCATGCCATCGGACATTCCGATGCTGCAAGCGGATGCGTAAATCTGAAAACAATCTGACGCGGCCTGCTTGTGCGCCAGAGGGAGTGCTAGAGCCTTTCACCGTTACCGGAATGTTTTCAATCCCAGGTCAACTACGCGAACCTGGGGCACCCGGTACCCGGCGACAGGGGTGGTGCTAATTCACAAAGCGGCTCATGCGGACGTTCATGACGATGCCAAGGGCCAGGAACGTAAACAATACCGATGAGCCGCCATAACTCATTAAGGGCAACGGAATGCCGGTGACCGGCATCAAGCCGATGACCATGCCCACATTGACCGCGATCTGAAAAATCAGGACGGCCACGACCCCCATGACGATCAACGTGCCGGGCAGGTCAGCGGCGGTTTGAGCGTTTTGGACCAAACGCATCAACAACAAGAAGTATAACAGCAGGACAAGGACGGCCCCCGCCAATCCATGTTCCTCGCAAAAGGCGGCAAAGATGAAATCCGTATATGGAATGGGAAGAAAATCGCCCTGGGTCTGGCTTCCCTTCTCCGCGCCCTGCCCCCAGACGCCGCCGGAGCCGACTGCAATCAACGATTGTCGGATTTGATAGCCGCTGCCGCGGGGATCGTTGTCCGGCGCGAGAAAACTGGTCAGCCGCGCCTTTTGATACGGTTTCAGCACCTTGTACCAGGCGGGAACAAGGGCCAGGGAAGCGGCCAGAAGCAGAATCGCGGCCTGGCGAAAGCGAATGCCGCCGAGAAACAGGCCCACCAGCAGGACTGGCGCGTAGGTAAGAGCGGTGCCAAGGTCCGGCTGCTTCATCACCAGGAGCATGGGGACGACGACCATGGCGATGGCCTTGAAGATGTCTTTCCACGTGAGGTCGCGGCCGCTGAGATTGGTGAAGAAGCGGGCCAGCACGACGATGAGTACCAGCTTGACCCATTCCGAAGGCTGGAAATGAATGCCGCCGGGCAAACTGATCCAGCGCCGGCCGCCCAGGACTTTGGTCCCTACCGCCAGGACCGCCACCAGCGACACCAGACAGATGCCATAGGCCCATACCGCGATATCCAGCAGGATGTGGTAGTCGATGAGCGACAGGACAAACATGCTTACAAAGCCGCCAGCCAGCCAGAGCATCTGCTTCTGGTCGAAATCGACGAACTTGGTGTGCAGGGTGGCGCTGTAAATTTCAAGCACGCTGATCACCGACAGCGCCACAACAAAGCCCATCAAGGTCCAGTCGAAATCGCGATAGGAAAGAAAGCGGCGCATCTAAGATCCCCTCTTGGCGACAGCAGAAACAACCGCAGGTCCCTCCACTGCATCCTCGCTTCGCGAGAACTCCGGTCGGGATGACAAGCGATAAGGTTTGTCATCCCGACCGAAGGTCGATCCGCCGTGGCGGACGACCGAAGTGGAGGGACCTGCGGTTTTCGGGCCGTAACCGGACCCTTGCAAAATCACTCGCGACCTCCGTTGCGGGGCGTTGGAGGCGGCGGAAGGAGAAATGTGCCGGCTTGCAGGGTGGTGCCCTTGGTCAGGGAAAAGGCCGCGGCGATGCGCGCGGGAAGTTGCTTCGCGTCCGGATCCTCCGGATGGGCGACGCTAGCGGTCCAGAGCGCGGCCATTTCTGTCGGAGATGCAGTCGCGACACGAGGAGGCTGCATCTGACCGATGGATTTCGGCTTGGCGGCGCCAGGCGCGGATTTCCCTTTCACGGTCACGGGAACAGTCGATGACGGCTTGCCGGCATCGGGATTGGTCTTGGCGGCGACTTGCATCAGGTTGTGGTCGCGGAGACGCTCTTTATTGACGTAGGCTTCAATGACGCGGGCCGCCAGGCGAGCGCTGAAATATCCCTCCGAGCCGTTCTGCCACATCACGACCACGGCAATTTCGGGGTTTCTCCGTGGCGACATGCCGACAAACCAGGCAGTATCGTTCAGCTTTGCGCCGCCGCCCACGGACGCTTTATAGGCATTGCTGACAATTTGCGCGCTGCCGGTCTTGCCGGCGAAGTCGATGCCATCCAAATGCGCAAAACCGGCCGTTCCCGCAAAACTGACGACCTGGGCCATGGCGTCGGTCACAATCTGCCAGTTGGCAGGATCGATGGGGACTACTTGATCGCCAGAGCCAGGAAACCGGTCCTGGTAGTAGTCCTTCAGGTCGGCGGGAATCTCATTCGGGAACACGACGTGCGGGCGCTTAAGAACTCCGCCGGACCCGATCCCCGCAATGGCGCGGATGAGTTGAATCGGAGTGACGGCGATGGCTCCCTGGCCGATGCCGACCGAGATGGTTTCACCGGCAAACCATTTCTGGTGGTAGTTGCGCATCTTCCATTCCGGCGAGGGCATGATGCCGGCCGCTTCATTCGGCAGATCGATGCCGGTCTTCTGTCCCAGGCCAAACATGTGGGCCCATTTCGCGATCGTGTCGATGCCCATTTTTTCCGCAAGCGTGTAGAAGAAAACGTCGCACGACTGATAAATTCCCTTGCCGATCTCGGTAATTCCGTGCGATTGATGGCGGGCTGAAATCCAGCACTTGAAATATCGCCCGTAAAAGACGGCGCCGCCGTGGCAGTCTACTTTGAGTGTCTGCGCGATGCCTTCCTGCAGGCCGGCAATGGCTTCGATGATTTTGAACGTCGAGCCGGGAGCGAGCTGGGCCTGGATGGCCTTGTTCATCAGCGGATGGTCGGGGTCGGCGATGAGCTTGTTCCACTCGTCGCGATGAATGCGGATGGCAAACCGATTGGGATCGAAGGTGGGGTGACTGACCATGGCCAGCACTTCGCCGGTGCGCGGATCGATGGCGACGATGGCGCCTTGCCGAGCGCCCAAAGCTTCCTCCGCGGCTTTCTGCACGTCAAGATCGATGGTGAGTTTAATTGATTTTCCCGGCTTCGCGGGTTCGATGCCAAGCGCGCCCAGCTCGCGGCCGTGGCTGTCGACAATCACATCGCGGGAGCCATCCTGACCGCGCAGGATGGGGTCGTAGGACTCCTCGACGCCGGACCGACCGACCACGTCGCCCGGTTGATAGAAGGCATAGCGTGGGTCGTCGAGCATGTCTTCAGAAACTTCGCCGACGTAACCGATGAGGTGAGCGGCGAAGCCATTGCTGGGATAGAGCCGCCGCTGCTCCTCAATGGTTTCCAGTTCGGGCAGCTCATTGGCATGGGCCGCGATAAAAGCCTGCTCGTCCGGCGTAATGTCCTGTTGCAGCGGGATGGGCTGATATTTGGGCTGATGGCGATAGCGCAAAAGTATGGCGTGCAACTGATCGGTCTGCATATGCAGGCCATCGGCGATGAGGGGCAAATCGGCGTCAAGATTGCGGGCCTGCTCCGGAACCAGGAAGCACGTGACAGAGGGATAATTGTCGACCAGCAGGCGTCCGTCGCGATCGTAGAGCTTTCCGCGCGGCGCGAGGATAGGGACTTTGCGAATGCGGTTGGCCTCGGCAAGCGCGCGATAGTTTTGCGCGCCCAGCACCTGCAGTCTCCACAAGCCGGAGACGAGTATCGCCAGGATCAGTGCGATGACGTACTGGATCGCCGTCAGCTTGATCGATGGAATTCTTTCGTCTTTGTTATATGTGCCAGCCATGGGGAAGGGTTGACTTCAGGATACTCCGGAATTGCTCCCCTATTCCCTTTGCCGCAGGCGGTCGAGCAGTGCAAAAAGAACTACCCCCACCAGCCCGTTGACCAGGGCGCGAATCAGGTCGTGCCACCCGTACCACTGCTCATGAATGCCGACCAGTCGGCGCAGAATCAGCAGGTGCAAGACGCTGGCCAGCAGGATAAAAGTGAAGTTCATGATCAGCCGGGTGCCAGGGTTGTCGACATCGATCCGCAACCCGATCGAAGCAGCCAGATAACCCAGAATGCAATCGACGATGCCGTTGATGCCAAGCGGCAGGTGCGTCATTGCATCCTGAAGGATGCCGATGACCATGCCCAGCAGCGTTCCGCCGATCGGACTGCGACGCGAGACGGAAAAATAGATAACAATCAGCACCGGCAGGTTCAAAATGTTGAACGAGGGAAAGCGCAGCGGCAGGTAGACCTGCAAGAAAATGGCCAGCAGCGGCACCAGAATCAGGACGAGCGGGTGGAAGCTGTGTTCTTCCATTTCTCGACGCGAGCGCTGGGGCAAGAGTGCCATGGTCAGTTCTGCCGCTCCTCACCGGTGGTGGGCTGGGTGGGGGCGGCCGGGTATTGCGCCGTTTTCGGATGCCGGGTTGCCGTGGTTGCGCTTGTCGGATTCGAAATCGTGTTCGTCCTGGGCTGCGCCGTTGCGGGCTTCGGTCCTGCGGTTGCGGGGGCAGACTTCGCGGGCGTTACAGTGGAAGGCGCCGCGGTGTTCGAGTGTCCCGTCGAAACCGGCGCGGCTTGCGCGGGAAAGACCCGATTCGGATACGCAGCCCCTGGGGTGAGAGCGGACGCCGGCGGTGTCGCGTCCGGCGTGAACTGGTCAGGATGCAGCGAAGGCGGGGGGCGCACCGGGGAGGGCGGAGTATTTGCGTCGATGGGTTTTCCATCGGGCCCGACGGTTGCGGGCGGCGGCACGCTGGGCAGCCGCTGGGCCAGAACATCGGCCGCCCTCTGCTCGCTGGTCGCAATGTCCTGCTGCATGGCCGTGGGCATGGTGTTCTGGGTTTCTGTGATCACCAGCACTTCGTCCAGTCGAGACAGGTTGACCGCTGGCCGAACCACCACGGCAACATAGGGATCGTGCTCCGGATCGTTGACCACGCGCTCGACCGTCCCGACTGGGAGCCCGGAGGGATACACGCTGTCGCCGCCGCTGGTGACAACTTGTTCGCCGGGTTGAATGCGTTCATCCGGCAGGACGTCGATGATTTCCGTTTGCCCGGCGGCGTTGCCGCGCAGAATGCCGCGCAGCCGCGTCTGCGTGAGGACGATGCCGAGGCCGCTGGTTTCGTCGTTGATCTCCAGCACCTGGGCGGTGTGCGGAAATACATCGCGCACTTTGCCGACCACGCCGTCGGGGGTGATGACCGGCATGTCGGTTTTGATGCCGTCTTTCGAGCCTTTATCGATGACCAATACGCGCGACAGATCGGTGCCGCTGGTGCCGATGACATGGCCGGCGACGGTTTTTGAAATATATTGCCGCTGAAACCCGAAGAGCTTCTGCAGGCGCAATCCCTGGCGTGCATCGACGGCCAGCGAGGATTGTTCGAGACGAATCCGGTCCAATTCCGACTGCAGTTGCTGGTTCTGCCGGCGAACGTGGCGCAGATCCACATAGTCGTTCCAGGTGTGGCTGACGCCATGGCCCACCGACAGGAGTGCCCGCTCAAACGGCGAAAAGGCAGTGACGACCCAAAGGCGGATGAGGCGCGTTTGCTTTCCATCCTGACCGGCGTTGGAGCGACGCACCTGCACGGCAAGGCCGAGCAACTGCGCCAGCACGAGTGCCAGCAGGATCAGAGGATTCCGGTAGCGGCTGAGAAAAGATTCCATGAGGCCTCAAATATTTTTGTCATCCCGAGCGAAGTCCGCGTCGCTTCGGCGACGGGACGCAGTCGAGGGACCTGCTGTTTGAGGCCATTCTTCGCTCAGATCCGCCCATAGCTGATTTTCCTGTTCAATAAGGTTGATCTTCTTGGTGCGCGACCATCTTTTGAGCTGCTTTTCGCGGTCAATAGCTCGCGTCACAGTGAAATACGTCTCGAACCATACCAGCCGATGACAGCGATAGGTTCGTGTAAAGCCTGGGAAGGTACCGGCCTGGTGTTCCCAAACGCGACGGCGCAAATCCCTGGTGATCCCGATGTAAATGGTGCGCGATCGGCTGGCAATTATGTAAACGAAGTAGGTGTGTTCACGCACGGTTAAAAGCAGGTCCCTCGACTACGCTGCGCTTCGCTCGGGATGACAGATTTCTGCAATACTTAATTCACTTCAAACAACGCCTGTTTGGAAACAGCTACCTACTTTTTTCGTCACTGACAATCGTGAGAATGTCTGCTGTTTGCTCGGTGTCCACCTGCTCCCACGGCTGGTATACCAGAGCATCGCCTTCATTGCGCATCAGACCTCCAGCAATACTTTTGCCGACTAAAGATGGAATATAGGTGCATCCATCGACCATGGGTTGGCCTGAAGTGTAAATACCGCCGAGCCAAGTTAATGTGTCCTGGCATTTAACCAAATAACGGTGCCCTGAGTGCTCAATTACAAAATACTTTCCTCCTGCGTGCCTCTTGATGAAATACGCATCTCGCAATCCATGCGGGAAGAAATTCACATCTGGAACATCATAGTGATCGTTCCATATTAAGAACGCATTCAGGGCGAGTGAGAGCAGCAATATCACCCCGAAAATTGGACGTTGATGCGAGCCGGTCTTCGCTTCCACCTTTAGAACGCTCCATTTCTAGTGGAATCAAATAAATCTTCAGCGGGCCCCGCTTGCAGAACGCGAACCAATTAATCGATCTTGATCTTGCGCAGCAAACGGAAGTCCGACAGCATCTTTCCGGTGCCGAGTACGACAGATGCCAGTGGATCGTCCGCCACCGAGACTGGCAGACCGGTTTCTTCGCGAATCCGTTTGTCCAGGTTTTTGATGAGCGCGCCGCCGCCGGTCAGCACGATGCCGCGGTCGCTGATGTCGGCGGAAAGCTCCGGCGGTGTACGTTCCAGCGCCACGCGAATCGCGTTCATGATGGTGCTGATGCATTCCGCCAGGGACTCGCGAATTTCGCTGTCGTCGATGGTGATGGTCTTGGGCACGCCTTCAATCAGGTTGCGGCCTTTGATTTCCATGGTGACAGGCTTGTCCAGCGGATACGCCGAGCCCAACTCCATCTTGATGTGCTCGGCGGTGCGCTCGCCGATCAGCAGATTGTATTTGCGCTTCAGATAATTCATGATGGCTTCGTCCATCTGGTTGCCGGCCATGCGGACGGAACGCGAATAGACGATGCCGGAAAGCGAGATCACCGCGATATCTGTAGTGCCGCCGCCGATGTCGACAACCATGTTGCCGCCGGGTTCTGTAATCGGCAGACCGGCGCCGATGGCGGCCACCATGGCCTGCTCGACCAGGTAGACTTCGCTCGCCTTGGCGCGATAGGCGGAATCTTCCACGGCGCGCTTTTCCACCTGGGTAATTTCCGACGGAACCCCAATAACGATGCGCGGATGGACCAGCATCTTGCGGCCATGCGCTTTTTGGATGAAGTAATTCAACATCTTTTCCGTGACTTTGAAGTCGGCGATGACGCCGTCCTTCATGGGACGGATGGCGACGATGTTGCCAGGGGTGCGGCCCAGCATCTCTTTGGCTTCCTTGCCCACCGCTTCCACTTCGCCGGTGGTCTTGTTCAACGCGACGATCGAAGGCTCATTGACAACGATGCCCTTGCCAGCCGCGAAGACAAGCGTGTTGGCCGTGCCAAGGTCGATGGCCAGGTCGCTTGAGAACAAGCTGAACAGCGAACGCAGATTGTGGCTGCGTGAGGAGCGAGAGTGATAGCCGTTAGAGGACATTCAGTGTTGTACGTGCCTTTGGGGGAATCGTATTATCTCCCATTGTACGGCCATGTCGGTTCGCCTGCGGATGGAACGTTGGCCCAGGGGAATCGTGGAAGGTATCAACCGCGGGAATGCCCGGGCGAATCGAGGCAGGAATGGCGACTCGGTAAAGGCAATTTTCCGATGAGGCAAAGTCTGTCATCCCGACCGAAGGCAACTCGGAACGCGAGTTGCCGGAGCGGAGGGACCTGCTTTTCAACTCTTCTGGCGCTTCCTGGCACGGTCGCGCTTTTTCGCGGCCCGCAGCGGGGCTTGCGGTTCGGTCATGCGCTTGGGGTCGAGGATTTCGGCGATTTCCTTTTCGCTCAACAGCTTTTTCTCGCGCACCAGCTCGACGATGGAGCGCCCGGTCGCCACGGATTCCTTGACGATTTCCGCGGCCCTGGCATAGCCGATGTAGGGATTCAGCGCGGTCGCCAGCGAAACGGTGCTCTCCGCATACATTTGGCAGCGGGCGCGATTGGCGGTGATGCCGGCGATGCAATGCTGGTCGAACTGGCGGAGCATATTCGCGAGAATGGCGATCGATTGCAGGACGTTGTACGCCATCGTCGGCATCATCACGTTCAATTCAAGCTGGCCGGCCTGCACGGCGTAGGCGACGGCGGTGTCATTGCCGATCACCTGAAAGCTGACCATGGCGGCCAGCTCCGCCAGGACGGGATTGATTTTGCCCGGCATGATGGAGGAGCCCGGTTGCAGGCTGGGCAGAACAATTTCCGCGAGGCCAGTGTTGGGGCCGGAGGCGAGCAGGCGCAGGTCGTTCGAGATGCGGATGATTTCGAGCGCGAGCGAGCGCAGCGCGGCGCTGACATCGCCCATGCAGGCATTCGACTGCATCGCCCAACGCATGTCTTTGGCTGGGGTCAGCTTTTGGCCGGAGATTTTCGCCAGGGTCGCGATGGCCGTGGCGCGATAGCGCGGATGCGTGTTGATGCCGGTGCCGACGGCTGAACCGCCGAGGCCGAGTTCGCGCAGGGCGTCAGATTGTTGGGAGATGTTGGCGCGCGCTTTGCGGATGGCGACGGCGTAGGCGGCAAATTCCTGGCCGAGGCGAATGGGGACGGCATCCTGCAGGTGCGTGCGGCCGGACTTGAGAATGCTGTCGAACTCTTTGGCCTTATTTTCGAAGCTGGCGGCCAGCGATTCGAGCACCGGGTACAGCGTTTCGAGCGCCAGCAGCGTGCCCAGACGCATGGCGGTGGGAAACACATCGTTGGTGGACTGGCCATAGTTCACATGGTCGTTGGGATGGACATGCGCATACTCCCCTAGCGCCCCACCGAGCAGTTGATTGGCTCGATTGGCGATGACCTCGTTGGCGTTCATGTGGAAGCTGACGCCTGCGCCGGCCTGAAAGACATCGACGAGAAATTCCTCATCCCACTTGCCATCGATGACTTCTTGCGCGGCTTTCGAAATGGCGTCGGCACGATGCGCGTCGACCAGGCCGAGTTTTTTGTTGGTCTCGGCGGCAGCACGCTTGACCATGCCAATGGCGCGGATCAGCAACGAATGCGCCCGCATCCCGGAGATGGGATAATTTTCGATC